>CBDUYG010000528.1:0-3305 GCA_965371385.1 uncultured Myxococcales bacterium
TCGATGCCCTTGCGATAGGTCTCGGTCAGGTACTCCGCATCGACGACCTTCCCGAAGCGCTTCGAGACCCGGGCCTTGACGGGCGGGGAAAGCGTGCCTCTGCGCTGCTCGAAATTCGCCTCGGCGAGCGCGGAGCTGCGGCCCTCGGGCGATTCGCTGTACGCGCCCAGAGTCTCCTCCAGGGCACGCGCCGCCTGCTCGAGCTCCACGAGCACGGCACGCTCACTCGTGCGGTCGGCGCGCACCCGCGCCATCAGCTCCGTCTTGGCCGCCCGTTCCTCGCCCAGTGCGCGAGTGCGCTCATCGAGCCGTACGGCCGCGGCTTCGACCTCGCGCGCGCGTTCGGCGGCGGCGCGCTGGGCGGCAGCGAACTCCGCCTGTTCTCGGGCGTGGCGCTCCACCAGCTCGACATCGTATTGCAGCAGCTTTCGCAGCATCGTCACCCGGGCCATCAGCTCCTGGAGCGAGCCGGAAGAAAAGAGCACCTGCAGGGGACCGACCTGTCCGGTCTTGTAGAGCGCGACGACGCGCTTCGACATCGCCGCCCGGGTTCGCTCGAGCTCCCGTTCCCCCTTCTCCCGGCGCGCCTGGGCCTCGACGAGCAGCCTGCGGGCCTGCGCGGCGGACTCCTCCGCCCGGGTCACGTCGCCCCTCATCTGCTCGATGCTGCGGTCGATCTCTTCCAGGCGATCGAAGAGCTGACGCTCCTCCTTCTCGTGGCCGGAGACCCGATCCCGCACCTCGAGGATCGCTTCGCGCAGGCGCTGAAGCTTAGGGATACTGGTGGGCTCGGTGCCGGACTCCGCGGGGTCGTCCCGGGCAAAGGTGGGATGAGGAAGGCCGGTGACGAGTACCAGCGTGGTCAACAGAGCCATCGGCCGGCCCCAGCGGCGTGTCACTCCTTCCCCCCTCTGGGTTCCGCCTTGCATCACCTACCCCGCCGAGCCCCGCCACCCCAACAGAGCGGTCGCCGAGCCCAGCACCCCGAGCGCCGCTCCGCCCAGGATCAGGGCGAAGAGCTCGCCGGCATCGAAGAAGCGCGGCTCGGCATTTCCGAGGAAGAACGCCAGGCCATACTGGATCTGGGGCAGGAACAAGAGGAAGGCGAGGTAGAGGATCGCCGCGGCAACGAACCCTCCGAGCACTCCCTGGAGCGTCCCCTCGAGCAGAAAGGGGACGCGGACGAAGGTCCGACTCGCCCCGACGAGGGCGAGAATCTCGAGCTCGACCTCCCGAGCATAGAGCGCCAGACGAATCGTATTCGCGACGATCATGAGCGCTGCGAATCCCAGCACCGAACCGAGCCCGACCGCCGCGAATCGCATCAGCGCGACGGCCCGGGCGTAGCCTTCGATCCATTCCCGGCCGTGGGCGAGCTCGCTGATTCCCGGCAGACCCGTCAGCGCCTGCTCGAGCACCGCGAGGCCTTCCGGCGTGCGGCGATCCTCGAGGAGCGAGATCTGGAGCGAGGCAGGGAGCGGATTGTCGTCCAGGCCCTCGAGCAGGGACTGGGTCCCCAAGCTCTTCTGAAAGCGCGCGAGGGCCTGATCCCGCGAGACGTACTCGACATGCTGCACGCCTTCGACCGTCGCGACGCGCGTCACCAGCAGTCGCGTCGCATCCGGATCGAGATCGTCCTCCAGATAGGCCGTGACCTGCAACTCGACGCCGAAGCGATCCAGCAAACCGCGCATGTTGCCGACCAGGAGTGCGAAGGAACCCACCAGGACCAGCGTCACCGCGATCGTCAGAACGGCGACGATCGTCGTGCCCGGGCTCGATTGGAGGCCGCGTAGGGCCGTGCGGATCAGCAGGTGGATGATGGTGAATACCCGCTTCACGCTGCCCGGCCGGTCGCGGGGTTGTCCTCGACGATGCGCCCCGCTTCGAGCCTCACCATTCGCTTCCCGAATCGCTCGACCAGGCCCAGGTCGTGGGTCGCCACGATGACGGTAGTACCGCGGGTCGCTGCGTTCGCGATCAGGTCCATGATATCGAGGGTCAGCCCGGGATCGAGGTTCCCCGTCGGCTCGTCGGCGAGCAGGATCTCCGGTTCGTTCACCAGGGCGCGGGCGATCGCGACCCGCTGCTGCTCCCCGCCCGACAGCGAGAGGGGATGATGAAAGCGGCGATGTTGCAGCCCTACCTGCTTGAGTATCTGGAAGGTCCGGGTCCGGCTCTCACGCCGTGGCATTCCGAGGACGTCCAGGGCCATGCCGACGTTCTCCTCGATCGTGCGATTGGCCAGAAGCTTGAAGTCCTGGAAGATCACGCCTACACGACGCCTCAGGGCTGGAATTGCCGCGCCGTGGATGCGGACGATGTTGCGACCGAGTACGAGGATCTGCCCCTCGTTGGGTCGCTCGGCGGCGAAGATGTGCTTGAGCAGGGTGGTCTTGCCGGCGCCGCTCGAACCCGTGAGAAAAACGAACTCACCGCGCTTGATCTCGAGATTGACGTCGTGGAGCGCGAATGTGCCGGCGATGTACGACTTCGATACGTGATACATGCGGACGGGACATTCGTCCGCATCGCCGAAAGCACGCCGGTCGCGCGGGCTCATTTCGCTGAGCGCTTGCGTTTGCGCGCGTTGTCGACCAGGTATTCGAGTACGACTTCGTCCAAGGGCTTCTGGCTCACCACGCCGTCGCCGAAGACGCGCACGATGCGCTCCTTGGGCGATTCCGACTTTGTCGATCGTGTCGCTGGTGCCGCGTTTCCGGTGCCCGCCCCGTCTCGCGCCTTCTTCGGGCTCGCAGCCTGGGCGGCACCCTCGCCCGTGGCTATGGACTCGACGTCGGTCACCTCCGAAGGCGGGAGTGTAGCATCGGTATCGGTAGCGCCCTGGTCCCTGAAAACCCCAGACCCCATCCGTTCGAGGATGACCGGGTCGTGTTCACCCCGGCTCAGCGCCTTGAGCATCGCTTTGTGCTGGCTCTCCATCAGCGCGCGGACCTCGGCCTCGAGGCTCGGCGAATCGAGCTTGTCGGAGTAGTCGCCTTTCATCGATGCGAGGATGTCACCGCCCTTGAAGAGGTGGGTGAAGACGCGCGGATTGTCGCGACCGCTGTCTTCCGTCTGAACGTGGAAGAGGACGCCGCGGTAGCGGAAGTTGGTGTTGAATCCGGAAAGCATTCCTGCCTGTGGCTCCACCCCGTTGATCGTCTGGAAGTCAGCGGCCCTCGCCACACCTCCAATGATCGACTCGTCTTTACTGCTGCCCCAGGACCTGCCGGCCTCTTGCCGGTCGTCGAGTCAGCACCAGCCCATCGCCGGTTCGCCTCGCACTCCGAAAAACCACGTCA
>CBDUYG010000529.1:0-3296 GCA_965371385.1 uncultured Myxococcales bacterium
CGAAGAGTCCGGAGCTGGTTCAGCACGAACGCGAATCCTCCGAGCGCGATCTGGCCCATGACCAGGGGATCCACCGAATCCGAACGAAGCCAGTTGATCATGGCCGTGGTGCTGGCCGTCGAGCCGACGAATTTGACGGGGTCCCGATGGGTCTGCACCAGCACTGCATCGGGATACTCCGCCACGAGGGCCTGCATCGTCATGAGATGCACCGGCGATTTGAGCAGCCAGCGTCTCGTGGGGCTCCCATACTGGAGCGTCTGGAGGAAGCGCCGGTGCTCCCGGTAGACCCGGGGCACGAGGTCTGGCTGATCCGCCGCCCAGACATCGAAAGAAGGCGTCGGATAGTGCATGCCCCAGTAGTTGGATCCGAAATCCAGGGACATGAAGTGGATGCATTCGCAGGGCAGATCGCTTCGAAGCTCGTGAAGCGTCATGAACTCCGGCTGAATGTCGGCCCAGAGCTCCTGCTCTGCCTCGGCCAGGGCCATCGCCGAAGCGGCATCGGTCGCGACGCCGTGGGGCAGCGGATGGTGGGCCTCCCACGCGATGGGCGCACGAAGGTTCGGATCCAGAGCGAGGAGCTCGAGCAGGATCGTCGTCCCCGTGCGCGGCGCTCCCACGACGAAGATCGGGCTCTCGATCTTCTCCTCGAAAATCTCCGGCTTCTCGGCCCACTCCCGCTCGAGCCGAAGGCGAGTCTGGAGCACGCGGATCACCTCCGCACGACATAGCAGGCGGCCCAGCAGGTTCGCGTTCGACTCCTGATCGATCGATCGGATGCGACGCTCGTAGGTCTCGTGCCAGGCCGGACCGCCGATCTCCTCGAGACCGGTCGAGCTTCGCGCCTGTGCGAGCATCTCCTCGGGATCGAGGGGAATGATGTAGCGGGCATCGCCCGTTGCCGGGCCGAATTGATTGAGGCGACGCACCCAGCTCGGGCGCTCTCGGTGGGGCTTCATTGCGGGGCTCCTGTGCTCTAGCTGGCTGCGGAAGAACCCCGCCCGTCGCGATGCCGGGCGCATTCCTTCACCTGCATGTTGCATGGCGGGTCAGAGCATCGGGCGGAAGGCGCGAAACTTCAAGCATCCGCTCCCCAGCGTCTCATCCTCGTTCTCATTGCGCCAGCGCCGCTCCACGCACTCCATCCGGGCGAATTTTCTTCGAAATCTCGCCACCTCCCGACACATTCCCCGGTTCGAAGCCACGTTCATATACGTCGAATCCATCGCCCTCGCCGACTAGGGAAGGGCCAATCACGGAGATCCCCATGCGAATCTCTAATTCGTCCAAGTCTCTCCTCCTCTCCTTCATCCTGCTCGCCCTGGCGGTTGCGAATCCGGCCCAGGCTGGAACGATCTCGACGCTCACGTACAACGTCGCCGGTCTCCCGGTCTGGGCCAATGATCAGGACCCGGATACCGACATCCCCATCATTGCGGGCAAGCTCGACAGCAACGAATGGGACGTCATCGCGTTTCAGGAGGTGTTTGACGCGCCCTACTACGGGAGCCTCGCTCAGGGTGCGACGGACGGCGGGTTCAGCCACATCTCTCCGAAGAGCGGCAGCCCCGATCCGGTCCCGCAGCCCTCCTTCCCCCTTCCCCCGTTGGAAGATTTCGCGGAACAGATCGGTTCGGGCCTGATGCGAACCTCCACCTCTGGCTTCGGCGGCACCTTCGTTCAGACGCAGTGGTCCGAGTGCTTCGGCAACCCTCTGTCGAACCCCAGCTTTGGCGGAGACTGCGGCGCAACGAAGGGCTACTCCTTCGCTCGCCATGAGGTCGAGCCGGGCGTCTTCATCGACATCTACAATTGGCACGCCGACGCGGGCACGGACACCGGCAGCACCTCGGCGCGCCAGATCGGGACCCAGCAGCTGATCGACGCGATCCTCGGGCAATCGGACGGAAATGCCGTCATCCTGCTCGGCGACACCAACAGCCGCTATACCCGGGGCATTGACGACATCGCCAACATGCTCGATACGACGAACGGGCCGGGGCTGAGTGATGCATGGCTCGACTTCCACGGACTCTCGGTGCCGGGAGCGGGCCCCGAGCTCGATGACTGCGACGAGACGGGGGGCGGCGACCCCTCGGGCGCCGGCTGCGAACGGATCGACAAGATCTTCTATCGCAGCGGCGATCTGCTCGAACTGGTCCTGAGCGATTATGCAGCGCGACATGACATCTTCAACGACAACGACAACGGTGACGGCACGGGGAACGACCTCTCGGATCATCGGCCGGTCGAGGCCGTCTTCGACTACAACGTGATCCCCGAGCCCGGAACGGCGTTGTTGCTGTCAGCTGGACTCGTGACGCTCGGCTGCCGCCGACGCCTCACAACCTCCCAGCGGTAGACGGCTTCGAATCCGACGGGTGGTGCCGGCTCGATGGACTCGGATGCGGAGTTGTGAGATCATCGGCTGCGTCTTCGCATCCGAGGCTTGGCGTGCCTTTCACCATCCAACTGAATCAGAGCAATCGGCTGCTTTCCATCGAAGGCTGCGGCGTCCTCGACAACGAAGACGTCGTTGCCATGGTGAAGGCCACGATCGCCCACTCGGAAGCGGAAGATCTGATCGGTGTTCTGCTGGATCTGACCGGTGTCGAAGCGATGGGCACCTCCCTGGATGCAGTCAAGTCGGCGGCAGCGACGAACCGGAAAACAACGCCCTTCCAAGGCCTCAGATTCGCCGTCGTGGCGCCCGAGGACATCACCTTCGGATTGGCGAGAATGTACGAGCTCCTGCGCGACGAGGGCGAGAGCGTTCACGTCTTCCGCGATTACGACGCTGCCCGGCAATGGCTCGAGGATCCGGGTACGAATCCAGCTGCGGCTTCCGAATCCTGACTCGGCCCTCGGGCGACGCAGAGCCCTTTCGCACCGGTGAAGTTCGGAACCCGATGGATGGAAGAGAGAGGAGAGGGAAGTTCGATGATCACATATCTCTACTGGGCCGGAGTCATCGGGCTCGCCCTGGCGATTCTCGGGATCATCGGCTTCAAGATGGAAAGCTGGAAGACCGCGGGAGTCGTCGCGCTCCTGGTACTCATCGTAGGCTGGGGCACCTATACCTTTCGCCTCCAGCAGGTCTTCGTCAAGCGCTGGGGTGGCGTAATGACGATCAGGGTGCCCGAGGGTTATTTCCACATCGGATCGACCTGGAAGGACGACAATCTCTGGGTCGAGAGCTATGACCCCGAGACGAATACCTGCCATTTCAACGAGTATTCGAAGGGCAACCTTCTCCAGGGCAAGGTCACGATCGACAACTGCAACCCGTTGCT
>CBDUYG010000530.1:0-3290 GCA_965371385.1 uncultured Myxococcales bacterium
GCCGGACTGGCGCGAAGCGGCGCTTCAGTGACGCGCGTGTGGGACCGGCGACATCGTCGCCGGTCCCTGCCCGATAGCAACTGCGGCCTGACCCCTTCCCAGAAGTTTTCGGCCGCGCTTCCGCTCGGGTAAGTGCGCGTTGGGAACGACCCGGGTGGGTCGCATGGAGAAGTAGACGGGTGGCCCGCTCAGCGGACGGCCATCGCGATGGGGTCTGGATTCACGTTCGTTCAGCATATTCTTCTCAGCATCAACGAGATCAAGAACAGAACTCCAGGCTCCCGTATTCGCACGGCGACGACCGGATGGCGACTCGCGCAGGACGAATTCCCGCTGCAGGTCGCAATCTCGCCACTCGCAGTCCAGTATACGCCGGGAGCTGGGGGACGTGTTGCAAATTCGAACGCGCGATCCGCCGAATGGAGCGTGGACGTCGCCTCGTTCGCTGAAGGGGTGGGGAGAGACGGCGGAAGAAAGGCGCAGAAATCTCTCGAACGTGACGAGATCACCAACAAATTGTGCAGGATGGGAGCCCGGAATCGGACCGGACGAGAAGCGCCGATCGCATGGGCGCCTCTCGCCTACGAGCCGCGAACCGACGGCCCAGATCATCCAAGCGGGGTACGCCCTTTCGCTTGGGTGTGGCGGAACGTCGCAGCTCTGGGATTTCGAGAGTGATGCTTTCGAGAAATGAGCGAAACCACCATTGAGGATTCGCCCCGCCACTCCGCCTGGATCTTCGAAGCCAGGAACTTCCGACCCGCGGTCCGGTTTCCCTTCGCAGCAGGAGGGGCCGTCCTCTATGATGGAACTCCTTCGCGAAGCATCGTGCAGAGTTATCGGGAAGAGCGCAGCGGGCTCATGAAGCCGGCGCGGAGAGCGGAGTCGCGAGGGCGCAGGGCAAGGCAAGGCAGTAAGCAAAGCCGGCGGGACGAGAGCAAGGGGGGGACGACGAGTGCCACGTTACGCATATGATCGACTCTCGGGACAGGACAACGACTTCCTCCTCTGGGAGACCCCCGGCCTTCCGATGCACGTCGGCGGCACCATGATCTTCGACGCCGGACCCCTCCAGAACGATCACGGCGGCATCGATTTCGAGACCGTCGAGCGCTTGACCGCCTCGCTGCTTCATCGACTGCCCCGCTATCGCCAGAAGCTCGAGTGGGTTCCAGGCGAGTCTCATGCGGTCTGGGTGGACGACGAGCACTTCAACATCCACTACCACTTCCGACATACCAGCCTTCCGCGTCCCGGCAGCGAAGAGCAGCTCAAGCGGCTGACCGCGCGCCTCATGGAGAGCCCCCTCGATCGCTCGCGACCGCTGTGGGAGACCTGGGTGATCGAGGGTCTCGAGGGCAATCGCTTTGCCGTGATCAACAAGATCCACCACTGCATCCTCGACGGCGCCGGTGGCGTCGACCTCTCGCAGATCCTGCTCTCCACCCTTCCCAAACGCGAGATCGAAGACTCGCCGCCCTTCCTGCCGCGCCCGGTGCCCGGCGCTCGTGAGCTGCGGATCAACGAGTGGCGGGAACGAGCTTCGGCACCGCTCAGAGCCGCGGGGGGAATCTTGAAATTCGTGCGCGAGTCACCCGACATCCTCTCCGAGATCGGGCGCCACGCCCGGATGGTCGGCGGAATCGCGAAGTGGAAGCTGATGCCCACCTCCGACACACCAATCAACGGCGACATCGGACCACACCGCGTCGTCGACTGGATCCAGATGCCCCTCGCCGAGCTCAAGGCCGTGAAGAACATGCTCGACTGCTCGATCAACGACATCGTGCTGGCAGTGGTGACGGGGGCGATTCGCCAGCTCATGCAGCGACGCCAGATCCGCCCCGAGGAGCTCGACTTTCGAGTCAGCTCTCCCGTCAACGTCCGCAACGACGCGAATCGCGACGATCGGGGCAACCACGTCTCGTCGTGGATCATCCGCCTGCCGATCGGTCTTGCGAATCCCGTCGATCAACTGATGGACATCCGCAGCCAGACGAGGGAGCTCAAGGAGTCCGATCTCGCGAGCACCCTCGAGATCATAAACTCCGCCCTCGATTGGCTTTCGGTCGATCTACAGACCGCTGCGAAGGGGACCATCAACATGGTGGTGAGCAACGTCCCCGGCCCCCCCTTCCCCCTCTACCTCCTCGGTGCGGAGCTCGAGAGGATCATTCCCTTCCCGCCCCTCTTGAAGAACGTGGGACTCATGGTCGGTGTCCTCAGCTACAACGGCGGCGTCTCCTGGGGCCTCATCGCCGATTACGATCGCATGCCCGACATGATCGACTTCGCCGCCTCGATCCGCGACTCGTTCGAGCGGCTCGCAAAAGAGAGCGGAGTGGATCTCTCGAAGGTCCCCCGAGCGAGTGACGCCGGCGCGACCCCGCGGCCCGACTCTTCCGAGCTCGAGAGCTGGCAACACCCGGCCTCCGAGATTTCGATCTAACGAATCTGCCGAACGCAGATCGCCGGACCTTCGGAAGGTTGCGAACCACTTCGCCGCAGCTGAGGCGGATGCCTTCTCCTCGTAGAAGTAGAAGAAGAAGTCGAGGCAATGGGAGAGAGCTGAAGCGCGATGGCGATTCCGTGGCAGACGATCGATCGTGTCCCGACTCCGGACGGAGAGCTGGAGCTGCGGCGGCGAGGCCAGGAAGGGGGCGAAGACTTCCTCATCACCATCGCGGGACGCGTGCTGATGAACAGCCATGCGAATCGATCCGAGCTCGCCCTCGCAGCGCGCGTCTGCGAGGAGCTCGCGGGACGCAGCAGTGTTCGCATGATGATCGGCGGACTCGGGATGGGGTGCACCCTGCGCGCCGCCCTCGATGGGCTGCCGGCCGATGCCGGGATCACCGTCTGCGAGCTCACCCCCGCGATCGAGCGCTGGTGCCGCGGCCCGCTCAGCGGTGTGAATGGAGGCGCATTGGAAGACCCTCGAGTCTCGCTCCTGATCGATGATGTCGCCCACGCGATTCGCGAGCACGCAGACGATCGCTCCCGGCCCCGCCTCGACGCGATCCTGCTGGACCTCTACGAGGGCCCCCACTCCCGCACCCACCCGAAGCGCGATCCCTTCTACGGCAGCCAGGCCCTTGACGCGACTCGGCGGGCGCTGGCTCCCGGTGGCATCTTCGCGATCTGGTCCGAGGCGCCGGACGAGGCCTACGAAAAGCGGCTGCGCCGGACCGGCTTCAGTCCCCAGCTCCATCGCGCCGGCCAGGGCGGACTCCGACACGCGGTCTATCTCGCGCGCCGGGTGCGCTGATCACCCGATCCTTCATTCATCT
>CBDUYG010000531.1:0-3285 GCA_965371385.1 uncultured Myxococcales bacterium
TCCTTCCCGAACCGGGGTGAGAAGTCACGTTTTCAGAGAGAGATGATGCTACGACTGGAAGTGGGGGAGAGAATGACCCGGGGCGGACCATCGATTCTCGCCTTGCGAGACGCACGCGGGGAAGGCCGGGATCCAGCCGAGTCGGAGCCGGAGAAGATAATCCGTTGCGCCGGAGCCCTGGCGGTCGTTTTCCTCCTCGCCCTGTGCGCCGGAGGCGGCTGTGGACCCCGGGACGAGCTGCTCGGAAAGGCCGAGTCGGGCAACGCCGAAGCCCAGCTGACGCTGGGGAAGCGTTACGCCCAGCCCGGTCAGGGACGGGATCTTCCGGCTTCTACTCGGTGGCTCTCGATGTCGGCCGATCAGGGGAATCTCGAGGCCCAGCTACAGCTCGCCAGGCGGTTTGCCGGTGAGGAGGGCCTCCAGGGAGTCGAGATCGACCACGAGGCTGCCTTCGGCTGGTATGTCATGGCTGCCGAACAGGACCACGAGGAATCCAAGCGCATTCTGATCGTCCTCCACGATGAGGGGCGCGGGACCAAGGTCGATCCCAAGGAGGCTACTCGCATCCTGATCGAGCTGACGGAGCAGGGCGGGGCGGACGATCAGTACGCCCTCGCGGGTCGATACTACGAGGGAAACGGCGCCCCACACAATCCGGGGCGCGGGGCCAAGCTGCTGGAGAAGGCCGCCGAGCAGGGTCACTCCGAGGCCCAGGTCCAGCTCGGGCGAATCTATACGACCAACGGCATGGGGGTGCTCCAGAACTACGAAGTCGCGGTGAAGTGGTTCCGCAACGCGGCCGATCAGGGCAACGTCGAGGCCCAGAATTACCTGGGTGCGATCTATGGCTCCGGCCGGGGTGTCGAGGCCGACTACGAGGAGTCCCTGAAGTGGTTTCGGATGGCGGCCGAGCAGGGCCATGTGAAGGCCCAGGCGAACCTCGCGGTGATGTACTCCGAAGGTCTGGGGGTGGAGAAGGACCCGGTCGCGGCGGAGCGCTGGTACCGCGCTGCCGCCGAGAATGACCCGGTCGCCCAGTTTGCCCTGGCCCAGCGCTACGACGCTGGGGAGATCGTCCGCCAGGACCCCGTCGAGGCTCTCGTCTGGTACCGGAAAGCTGCGGAGGGAGGAATCACTCCGGCCCAGGTTCGGCTCGCTCAGGCTCTCGAGACGGGAGAGCTGATTCCCCAGGACATCGAGGACGCGGCGAAGTGGTACGATGCGGCAGCCGAGTCGGGAGACATCCCGGCGATGCTGCGAGCCGGCGAGCTTCTTCTCGAGGGCAATGGCCCGGTGAAGAACGAGGAGCGTGCTTCAGAGCTCTTCAAACGAGGAGCTGAGCTGGGCGATGCCCAGTCGCAGTACGAGTACGCCAACCTTCTCGTGGAGGGAAGAGGGGTCCGTGTGAGCCACACCGCGGCTCTCGAGTGGTATCGCAAGTCGGCCCAGCAAGGATACCTCCCCGCCCATCTGCCTCTGGCCGAGATCCTCGAGGAAGGCCGCTACGTCCGGCGCGACGTCAAGGAGTCGGTGAGGTGGTATCGAGTCCTTGCCGAGTCCGGAGATGCCGAAGCCCAGGCCAGGCTGGGAACCCTCCTGTGGGAAGGTGACGGCGTCGCTGTCAACCGGCGTGAAGCCCTCGAGTGGCACCTCGCGGCCGCCGCCCAGGGAAATCTCGATTCGATTGAGTTTGCCGGAATCAAGCTCTTCGAGGGTGCACCGGGAATCGTGAAGAATCCCAAGAAGGCGTTTTCCCTGCTGAAAAGGGCCGCCGAGGCGGGCCGGCCCAAGGGAAAGGCCTACCTCGGGCTCTGCTACTGGAACGGACTGGGGACGAAGCGTGATGGCCCCAGAGCGCTCGAGCTCTTCCACGAGACCTTGCCCTACGGCTTTGCGGATGCCCTCCTCTACATCGGGATTGGCGCGCGCTTCGGAATCACCGGGAAGTCGGATCTGGAGAAGGCCTACCTGTGGCTGCGCATGGCCGAGGTCTCGAAGATCCGCGGAGCCACCGAGCAGCTCGCCCACGTGAAACCAAAGCTGAGCCAGGCGCAGATCGCCAGGATCGAGCCCCGGGTGAGGTCCGAGCTCGCCGGGTATCGCCGTCAGTGGAGGCAGCTCTCTCTCAACAAGGGAAAGGCCGGCTGAGCCGAACGGGTTCGACGTGCTGCCGGCGTGAACCGAAGATCCGGGAGCACTCAACGATGGGCGATCTTTCGCCACCCTGGCTCGAGGCGGGAACGTGTCCATTCGAATTCGACTGCTCGAGCGAGGTTCAGGCGGGGATCGGGCACTTCGTCGCCGAGGAGATGGGCGCGAGGATCTGCCACCGCTCATCGAGCGCTTTGCGTCCCGCTGCCTCTCACAACCCGAGGGAATCGAGGAGGAGGCTTCCAGAAGCGGACCGGTAACGCATTGGGCCTCGAGAGAGTAGAGAATGGGGGTGCGGGGTCAGGGCGGGAGGCGTGGACGGCGGGCGCCGGACTGTCGGGCGACGAGACAGACGAGATGGAGGCCGGCGTGGGGAACACGAAAGCGCATGGAGGGCGGGTCGTTACACTCCCGCAGATTCTTCTCCTCGTGCTCGGATGTTCGACGACTGCACCACCGGATCCCGCACGGTACCGGCTCGCCCAGAGTGGCACTCATTGGAATCTCGTCGGCGAGGACGCCGTCTTCGAGGATCTCCGCCCCCTCTATCCCGAGTTCTTCGAGGTCATCCTCGACCCCGCGCAGGTCCATCTTCCCGACCTGCGCCCCCTGCGCGACGACCTCGAGCGAATACCGGTGGACCGTCGAAACTTCGACGCGCTCAATGCGCTCGCCATCGGATATTTCGAAACCAACTACCGAGCCGAGGTCGGACGCGGCGAAGGCCTCGGATACCTCGCCCTCTCCCAGCGCGCCGCGAAGCTGCTCGCGGTGCCATGGCGTGCCTACGGAGAAACCGGAGACGGAAAGCTGCGCGATGCGATCATCGACTTCTTCGAAGACGCAGGTACGGGAGAGAAGCTGCACGCTTCCGATACGGCGCCGCGACTGACCCGAATCGTGGCCTCGCTCGAGCGCAAGGAGCAGGATCTCAACCGTCGCACCCGCATTCGCGAGTTGGCGCTGCGCATCGAAGCGGCGTCGTCGCCGAGCCTCGAGGAGACCCGGTGACCGGAGCGCCAACGTCTCGGTCGAGTTCACGCATGGAGCCGCCTCTCGCCGGGGCGGCCAGGCAGGAGGTGATATGAGAGGGCAAGTCGGCTCGAAGAGGTGCCATGATCGGATCGGTTGGCG
>CBDUYG010000532.1:0-3283 GCA_965371385.1 uncultured Myxococcales bacterium
GCCTCCCTCCCGCGCCAGAAACGATCGCGTAGCCTGCGTTTCGGGTCGTCCTCGCGCAGCTTCAGCAACTGCGCCAGCCCCATCTCCACCGCGGCCTGTACCTCGCAGCGAAGGCGCATGCAGGCATCCGGATTCGTGTGATCTTCGCCAGGGCGAGAGGCGGTGGCCTCGATCGGCTCGCCGAAGTTGAAATAGAATCGCTCGGGGCGGGGCAGAAGAGTCAGGCCCACGCCGCGAACGATCGGTGGCAGGAAGTCAGGCCGGGGGTGGAAGCGTTCGATCAGTGGGCCTATCGGCGACTTCAGGAGATCGTCGCCGTCGATCAAGATGTCGAAGCAATCGTCGGCCCCAACCGAAGCGATGGGTACGATCGTGGCGCCGGTCTCGAGGGCGATGCGGGCGAAGCCGCAACGATCGCCCCAGATGAGTTTGTATTTTTCCGACTTCCGCTTCATCACCTCGCGCGCGCCCCCCGGAAAGACGATCAGCGACTTTCCGTCGGCCATCGCCTCGCGGCAGTTGTCCGGGCTTCCTTCGATTACGCCGAATGTCTCGATCAACTCTCGCCAACCCGGCAGCCCGAAGTGGAGCCGGTCGCCCAGGCTGTGGAGCACGATGCCCTTTTCCCGCCACAGGCCGTCCATCAGCAGGGGAACATCCAACATGCCCATCAACGTGTGATTTCCGACGAAGAAGATCGGCCGATCGTCTGGGATGCGATCCAAGCCGACGAAGACGGGGTCGGTCAGCCAGCGCCATGGCGCGATGAGTTGGCTCAGCAGTTCCATGGCCTCGCCATTCGCGGGCATCGTCTATGATCCTTTTCTCCACACGCGCGTTCGACCCTCTTCCTCTTCCCCTCCCTCTTTCTGTGCAAATAACATTCCGAACGTGTTCCGGCATACGGAAGTGCCCGATCGCCTGCCTGGCGGAAGATGGGACAAAATGTTCGTGGCCTGGGATCAGAAGTCACACTTTGCGCCGCGCTCCCGGGTTGAGAATGCTCCGGTGGCTGTCGCGGTCTGGCTGGGTGATGATGACGATGGAGTGGCGAGTGCCCGTCAGCCCAGGGATCGACCGTGACCAGCATCGACATCAGGATCGACGAACCGCCTGCCTGGCAGCCTTCGGCGAGGATACGGAAGCTCTACGCCGACCACTCGCGCAGCTCGCCGGCCATCGGCGCGGAACGCGCGCTGCACTACACCGAGTATTACAAGAAGCTGGCCGCGTCCGATGCTTCGGCTCTGCGCCGAAGTGCCGAGAGCCTGGCGTATCACCTGGATCAACGCTCGATTCGAATCCATGAAGACGAGCTGATCGTGGGCTCTCACACCGAACATCGCATCGGTGCGATCTGTCACGTCGAGAAGGCGGGCGCAGCCATGCTCGAGGATGTCCTGAGCTTCGAGACCCGGGACGTCAACCCTCTGGCGCTTGCGCCCGGTGTGAAGTGGACGCTCTTGCGAAAGGTCGTTCCCTATTGGCTCAACAAGAACCTCGCGATGCGAGCCTTCTCGCTCAGGGAGAAGGTCAAGTATGCGGGCGACCAGCTCAACGCGGTCCACTTCGTCATCAACGAGGCGGCCGGTGTTGCCCACTTCCTGCCCGATTACGGCAAGCTGATCCGGCTGGGCACGCGGGGCTTGCGCGCGAGGATCGAGGAAAGGCAGGGGCAGGGCGACCTCCCGAGCGACGGGCCTGAATATCTCGCTGCGAGCCTGCTCGTCATCGGGGCCATCGAGCGTTTCGCGGATCGCTATCGCGCAGAGGCCGAGCGGCTCGGCCGGGATGACATTGCTCGTGTGCTCGAGCGGGTCCCGCGCGATCCTCCGCGGGATCTCCGCGAAGCGCTGCAGCTGATTTGGCTCTTTCAGCTCGCGATCCAGATCGAGTCGGTCGACCAGGGGATCAGCCTGGGGCGAATGGATCAATATCTCTTTCCGCTCTACAGCGAGCTGAAGAGCCGCGGCGAGATCGACGCCGACGCCACGAGGGACCTCTTTGCGGCCTTCTGCATCAAGCTCTCGGAGGTGATTCCGCTCTTCTCGCGACGTGCCACCGAGTATTACGCGGGCCTCCCCAGTGGCCAGGCGCTCACCATCGGTGGTGTCGACGCCGAGGGTGAGGACGCCACCAACGATCTCAGCTTCCTGCTCCTGGATGTGATGGAGGGTTTCAAGACCCGGCAGCCCAACTGGCATGCGCGCATCAGTCGGGCTTCGAGCCCCGAGTTCGTTCGGCGGGTCGTCGAGGTCGTAGCGGGCGGAGGGGGCTCGCCGGCGCTCTACAACGACGATGTCATCATGCCGGCCATGGTCCTGCGCGACAACCCGAAGGAGAAGGTGTGGAACTATGCCACTGTGGGTTGCGTGGAGCCGGCTCTTTCGTGTGAGAGCTTCACCTCCTCGGACGCCGCGATCTTCAACCTCGGGATCGCGATGGAGTGGTTGCTCGCGGGCCGGGGCCGGCTCGCCAAGGAGGATCACTGCGAGCGCCCCTGGCTGCGGGAGATCCACAGCCTCGATGAGCTACTGACCGAGATCGAAGATCAGACTGCCGAGCGAATCGAGCAGCTCAAGGCCTCCCTCGATGCCATCGAGCGGGCCGGTGCCGAGTACTACCCCACACCATTCTCTTCCCTGCTGATCGGGGGCTGCATCGAGAATGCCATGGACTCGACGCGTGGCGGTGCATGGCACAACGCATCTGGAATCCAGGCCGTCGGTGTCGCCGACCTCGCGAATTCCCTCGCCGTGATCGACGAGTTGGTCTTCGAAAAGGGCCTGTACGAGCTCGAAGAGATCGCCAACGCTTGCGCGAGCAATTTCGATGGTCAGAAGGGGATGCTCGCTCGTGCACGCAAGATCGCCGACTTCGGCAATGACGACGAGCGCGTCGATGAGATCGCGAATCGGGTGGCGCTGCTCTTCGATCGCGTGGTCTCGCAGCACACCAATACGCGGGGCGGGCGCTGGATGCCCGGCTTCTACTCCATGACCTGCCACCAGGGCTTCGGCCAGCGCATGGCGGCAATGCCGTCGGGTCGCCTGGCGGGCAGGCCGCTGGCGGACGGCCTGGCACCGACCGACGGTTCGGACCTGCTCGGTCCGACGGCCTCGCTCAATTCGGTGGCGCGACTCGACCACAGCCGCTTCGGCAACGGTATCAACCTCAACATCAAATTCGATGCGGGGACCGTTGCAGGGGATGAGGGGCGCGCCGTACTGGAGGCCCTGGTGCGCGGCTACTTCGCCCAGGGTGGAATGCAGGTGCAGATCAA
>CBDUYG010000533.1:0-3275 GCA_965371385.1 uncultured Myxococcales bacterium
AAATCGGGAGGAACGCTGCTCCCCGCCATCACGCCCGTATCGATTCGAACCCGCGACCCGAGGGCCGGCTCGAATCGGACGATCCTGCCGGGCGCGGGCAGGAATCCCTCGTCGGGATTCTCCGCGCAGACCCGTGCTTCGATCGCGACTCCCCGCTCCTTGATGTCGAGAGATTTGATCGATTCGCCCCGGGCAATGCGGATCTGCATCTGGACGAGATCAGTGCCCGTGATTTCCTCGGTGATCCCGTGCTCGACCTGGAGCCGCGGATTCACCTCGAGGAAGAAGAAGTCCTCGCCCTTGAGGAGGAACTCGACGGTGCCGACGCCGGTATAGGAGACGTGGGTGGCGATCCGCACCGCGGCGCCCTCGATGCGGTCGAGGAGTTCGCGTGATAGCCCGGGCGGAGGCGCCTCTTCGAGGACCTTCTGATGGCGGCGCTGGACCGAGCAATCCCGCGACCCGACCGAGATCACATTGCCATGATGATCGGCTGCGATCTGTACCTCGATATGACGCCCCCCCAGGACCCGGGCCTCGATGAAGAGGCGATCGTCACCGAAGGCCGACGCGGCCTCCGAGCCGGCCGACCGGAAGGCTTCGGCAAGATCTTCCTCGCGATCCACCATGCGAATTCCACGCCCGCCGCCCCCCGCGCTCGCCTTGACGACGACTGGAAAGCCGATCCGCCGTGCGTGTTCGAGGGCGTCGGATACGTCCGTCAGCGCGCCCTCGCTCCAATCGGTGATCGGAACGTTGGCCGCCTTCGCAAGCTCCTTCGAGCTGATCTTGTCTCCGAGGGAGCGCATCGCCTCCGGCGTCGGTCCCAGGAAGATGATGCCGGCCTCGGTCACACGGCTGACGAACTCCGGAGATTCGGCGACGAACCCCCAGCCGGGCCAGACTGCGTCCGCGTCGGCCTTTTGCAGCGCCGCGAGCAGTATGTCGTGATCGAGGTAGGCCGCGACGGCGCCTCGGGGAGAGCGGATATCGTAGGCGTGATCGGCGAAGCGGACGAAGGGGGCCTGGCTGTCGGGCTCGGTGAAGAGGGCAATCGACTCGAGATCACTGCCTTCCCGGGCCCGCATGCTGCGAACCGCGCGGATGCAGCGCATCGCGGCCTCACCGCGATTCACGATGGCGAGTCTGCGAATCGTTTTCACGAGCCGACCCCGCTCGCGCAAACGCTCTCCTGGCTCGTGCACGCGAAAGCGACATACTCCCCATGGTGGGAGAGCGACAGACCGAGGGGCAGGCGCCTCGTCTCATGCCAGATCTCGGGAATGCGACCCACCCGCTCGACGCGAAGGGACTCACTCGGCAGGGCGAGACGCCGAGCAACCGACATGCACGCCAGGTCGCGAACGGCCTCGCTCGGTCGGCTCCCAGGGTCTTTCGCGCTCGCACCCTTCAGGCGTTCGATCGAATGCATCACTCTTCCAAAATCCTCGCCGTCGGGAATCGCGATCGCGTGGACCCACTGCGGGCCTTCGAATATCTCCACGCGACAACACTCGTCTGGATGCTGCACACGGCCTCGCAATCGGCCCTCGGTCTCCTCGGTCGCGCTCGTCGCGCTTTCGAGGCTGACTCGAAATCGGATCGGCGAAAAGGACGTCGCGGGCCGGCGCTGGCACGCAAGCTTGTAACTCGCCTCCTTCGCGGCCCAGAGTCGCCAGCGCAGACGTTCGGGAGCCGCTGAATCGCGCAGGCTTCGCCTCTCCTCCTCGCTGAAAACCCTGGCGTCGAAGCGCGTCGAGTACGTCGTCACGTCGGCGTCCCGGTCCGTGAGGTCGACGATGTCATTCCCGACCATCGAAGTATTCCTTCTCCATGCGCGAGAGCTGGGCGACGATCTGCGCCGCAAGATCCCGAGAGCGCCGGGCACCACGGTGATCGGATTTGGGCTCGATGACCTCGACGCTCACGTCGAAGCGATCACCCATGTTGGGAATGCTCCCCCACGTCTCCTGGGTATGTCCCCGGAGATAGACACACGCGACCCGGCAATCCGGTAGCGCGGCCACGATACGCCCCACCCCCCAGGCCAGGGTCTGCGACGTGACGCGACCGGTCCGGCTGCGGCCCCCCTCCGGAAAGAGAAGCGCAAGCTCACCCCGAATCAGCAGATAGCTGACCCGGCCCAGGACATCTGCGATCTCGCTACGCGAGCCCCCTCGCGAGATCGGAATGCATTTGGCCAGGTATACGAGAGTCATGCTCACCCAGGTCGCGGCGAAGTTTCGCCGCTCGGGTGTATTCCACGGCAGCCAGCTGAATTGAAGCGTCATCCGCCAGGTGGGGATCAGCGCCCAGGTGATGACGAACGAGTCGATCAGCGTGAGGTGGTTGGCGCAGATCAGTAGTGGTGCGTTCGAGGCTTCGCGAATCTGCTTGAACTCTGCACGAACCTTCGCGAGGTCGTTGATGTGGTATCCGAGGATGAAACGCATCACGAAGGCGAAGGTCGGTACCCAGAAAGGTGCCGCAAGCCGGCCGATCTCACGCTGCACCGCGTGCCGGACGCGGACTCGTCGTGTCACGATTTCCGGCTTCGAGTCACTCACCCGAACGTCCTTCCTTCCGTGGCTTCGATGGCTTTCAGCGTCCCCATCACGTCGATCCGTCGATTCCAAGCTCGGGCCCAGTGACTCCCGCCATGGGGCGTCCTGGACCTCCAGACCGAGGGGTCCGGAGACCCGGGGCGGGACCCCACCTCGCTAGAGCTTCGAGACGATCAGGTTGACCGCATCTCCCACGGTGTTCACCAGATCGACATCTTCGTCAGCGATCTCGATGTCGAACTCGTCCTCGAAGGCGATCACGACATCGACGAGACGGGCCGAATTGACCTTGAGATCGTCCAGAATGTTGGTCTCCATCCCGACCGACGCGAGGGCGTCCTGGTTCTTCACCCAGGGGGTCAGGATCTTCACTACTCCTTCCAACACTTCCGATTGCTCCATCTTCATCTCCTTTCTTGCTCTCTTGTCCATCGACGTTGCCTATCGACGTTGCCTATCGACGTTGCCTATCGACGTTGCCTATCGATCTTGTCGAGCGACCTCGTCGAGCGATATTGTTCCACGGCCTCGTCCCGCTACCTTGATTTCGAGAACCGGTTTGACGGGACCGGTCAACGCATGAGCATCTCGTCCCTGCGAGCGCCCCTTCGGTTCACTCGCCCCACTTCTTGAAAATCAGACACGCGTTGACGTCACCGAAGCCGAAGCCCGCCTTCGCCATCACGCGCAGGTCCTCGAAGTCGCCGCCCT
>CBDUYG010000534.1:0-3274 GCA_965371385.1 uncultured Myxococcales bacterium
AGCTCCATCAGCGGCATGGCGGTGCGCCGCGTGGTTCCGATCAGGTCCTTGTAGGCCCGGGTGTCGAGCTCTTCGTGGCTCTCGAAATGTGCGGTGACGCGGCCGCGAAGCTCCTCGATCGCGTCACTGTCGAACCACATGTCTCCGGGCGCACGCACCAGCTTTTTCTCCCGTTCGAGGTGGGCCACGAGGTCGCGGAAGAGCTCCGCGGAGATTCCCAGCCGCTCGCTCCAATCACGCGCCGATGCAGGCTCGAGCCCTGCCTCGCGTGCCTCCTCACAGATGCGATCGACGGCAGCCTTCGCCTCGGAATCGAGGGTCGGTGTGTGATCCGCCAGTCGCACCAGCTTGCTCTCGATCGCGATCTCGCCCCGCAACTCGAGGCGCTCGAGGGCGAGGTCGGCGGTTTCGCCGTGCACGTTGTTGGCGAGCCGGCCGCGAAGCGCGCCACGCGACATCCCGGGTCGCAGGGGCTCGCTGCGATGAAAGGTGTCGAGGCTCGCGAGCAGGCTCGCCTCCATCCGCTCGACGGCTGCGCTCGCGAGCCAACGCTCGCCCCCGGCGGCGACACAATCACCGGCCTCCTCGAGGAGTTCGAGCTCGGCTCGAAGCGTCGCACGGTCGATTCCGGTCTCGCGCCCCAGAAGGGTCGCTTCGATTCCGGCCATGCCGGCTCGCACGACGCGCTCTCGCAGGCCGGCGGACACGTCTCCCTGACTCAGGATCTCCAGCTCCCGCGCGAGGGCGGGGTCGCTGCGGCGTCGATGGGGCGGGGCGACATCCAGCACCTTGCCTCCGCCGAAGGTTCCCCCCGCCCCAGCGATGCGCGCGAAACCGCGCACGATGAAACGATCGCCGGGCAGGAGTGGGATCGGATCGCCATCGGGGTCGACGTGAAGCCGAGCGAAGCCCGTCTCTCCCGGTGCGAAACCCTCGCTCGCGATCGGAGCGAGTCGCGCACGCCTTTCCGCCGTGCCCGTCAGAAACTCGACCGAAACTGGTCCCTCGACCGCGGGGGCTCCCTCGAGCCAGCTCAGCCGCAGATCCGCGCTGCGCGTCGAGACGATCGAGTCCGCGCCCGCCACGACGTCCCCGCGCGACAGATCCGCGACCTCCACTCCCTGGAGATTGATCGCGCAGCGCGCGCCGGGATCGGCCTGCTCGACGGCCTCACCGTGATTCTGGAGCCCACGTACTCGCACTTTGCTTCCGCGCGGATGGATCTCGAGTGATTCCCCGACCCGGATCGAATCGCCGAGCAACGTCCCCGTTACGACCGTCCCGAAGCCCCGCATCGCGAACACGCGATCGATCCCGAGACGAGCCGGCCCGCGGCGAGGAGTTCGCGGCTCGGCGGTCCTGATCAATTCGCGCAGGGTGTCGCGCAGGGCTTCGATGCCCTCACCAGACTCGCACGAGACCGCCACCATGGGCGTGCCCGCCAGTGCCGTCGTTTCGAGCAGGTCCTTCACTTCTTCGCCTGCGAGCTCCTGCATCTCCTCATCGACGAGATCGCACTTGGTGAGGGCGACGACGCCGCGCTCGACGCCCAGTAGATCGCAGATCGCGACGTGCTCTCGGGTCTGGGGCATCACCCCTTCGTCCGCCGCGACCACGAGGAGTACGAGGTCGATCCCGGCGGCTCCCGAGACCATCGTCCGCACGAGCTTCTCATGGCCAGGAACGTCGACCACCGCGATCTGCTGCCCATCGCCCAGGTCGAGAGCCGCGAAGCCGAGGTCGATCGTGATGCCGCGCGCCTTCTCCTCGGGGAGCCGATCGGTGTCGACGCCGGTGAGCGCGCGGATCAGGGAGGTCTTGCCATGATCGATATGCCCGGCGGTGCCGATCACCATCCGGGGCGTTTCGGGCGCGGAATCCCGAACCGCGCCCGCGGAAGGAGCGGGGCTCTCAGCGGGGCGCGATGACGTCTCGGCCGACATGGGATCGCAGGGCCTCGGGGATCGCGACGCTGCCGTCCGCGCGCTGGCCCAGCTCCAGAAGGGTGAGGATCGTTCGGGCGTTCGAGACCGCGGTGCCGTTGAGGGTGTGGAGGATCTCGTTCTTCTTCGAATCCTTCCGCTTCACCCGCACCTTGAGTCGGCGCGCCTGGTAGTCGGTGCAGTTCGAGGTGCTCGTGATCTCACCCCACCCACCGGCCTCACCGCGGCCGGGCATCCAGGCCTCGAGGTCGAACTTCCGGTACGCGGGTGCTCCGAGGTCGCCGCTCGCGATGTCGATCACCCGATAGGGGATCTCGAGGGCCTGGAAGATGCGCTCCTCGATGCGCAGCAGCTCCCGATGCATCGCCTCCGATGCCTCGGGCAGGCAGAAGACGAACATCTCGGTCTTCGTGAACTGGTGCACGCGATAGAGGCCCTTGCTCTCCCGGCCGGCAGCCCCCGCCTCCGTGCGGAAGCAGTGAGAGATGCCCGCGAGCTTGAGGGGCAGCTCGGCCTCCTGGAAGATCGTGTCCGCATACATCCCGCCCAGGGTGATCTCGGCGGTTCCGACCAGGCAGAGGTCGTGGCCCGCGATCGAGTAGATCTGGCTCTCCTCGCCGCGCGGGTTGAACCCCAGCCCTTCGACGATCTCCGGCCGCGCGAGATCGGGCGTGGTGACCGGGGTGAAGCCTTCTTCGAGCAGGATGTCGAGAGCGAAGCGCTGGAGCGCGACTTCGAGCAGGGCGGCCTCGTTCTTCAGGTAGTAGAACTTCGAGCCCGTCACCCGGGCGGCTCGCTCGAAATCCGCGAGATCGAGGTCCTGACAGATCTGCAGATGATCTCGCGGCTCGAAGTCGAAGCTCGGGATCTCGCCCCAGGTGTGAAGCTCGCGGTAATCCTCTTCGCCGCCCTCGGGCGACTCGGGATGGATCAGGTTCGGGAGTTCGCGGAGCTGCCGATGGAACACCTCCTGGGCCCCTTGGAGCTCGGCCTCGATGAGCGCCACCATCTCCTTCAAACGCTTGCCCTCGGCCACGAAGACCTCGCGTTCTTCGGGCTCGAGCTTCCGCTTCCCTGCCTTCTGATGGGTGTTGCGGCGCTGGTTGGCTTCGCCGAGGTGGGTGAGCAGCGCATTGTGGCGTTCCTGGGCCGCGAGGATGGTGTCGAGGTCGACCTCGACGCCGCGCTTGCGGCAGCTCTCGAGGATTCGATCTCGATCATCGCGGAGTGTGCGGGGATTCAGCATGGCCGAGCCTAGAGAAGCACAGGGGCTGGCCCGGGGCCAGCAGACCGGCTCAGGAAGGACGCGAATCGAGGGCGGACTGGAGAGC
>CBDUYG010000535.1:0-3267 GCA_965371385.1 uncultured Myxococcales bacterium
TCGACGACCTCTCCGTCTCGGAGATCGCCTGCCACGCGGGTTCATCGGTAGGTGCCATCCATTGCCGGCTGTCGGCTCGAGGACGAGGATGCCGTCCTCCACCCACTGGACGAACACTATTATGAGGAGGTCCAAGCGATAGCTACGCAATCTCGCGCTGTTTCGCGTGGTCGTGTCCGTGTGATGCCCTACAGTGAACGGTGAAGAGTGAAGCCGAGGGGATTGCTCGGGCGCACCTTGCCTCGGGCCTGCCAATGGAGGAAGCGTGCATGACACGACGAGACCGGCTGATCCAGGAGCGCCGCCACGACCCCTACCAGGCCCGGCAGAAGCCGGCGGAGCCGAGCGCTTGTCCCCAGTGCCACGCCGTCTTCCAGGGCGGGCGTTGGCAATGGGGGCAGCCTCGGGCGGATTCGCACGAGGTCGTCTGCCCAGCGTGTCAGCGCGTCAGCGATCGGATGCCGGCAGGCATTCTGACACTCTGCGGTGAGTTTCACCTCGCCCATCGCGCCGAGATCCTGGGACTGATTCGCCACGTCGAGGAACGCGAGGCCAAGCAGCATCCGCTGAAGCGTATCATGGAGGTCAGCGAAACCGGCGACGAGTTGGTGGTCACGACCTGCGAGGCGAGTCTCGCCCGCGCGATCGGCGATGCGATCCGACACGCCTACCGGGGCGATCTCGCCTACCGCTATCCGGAGGGCAGCGGAGTCCTACGCGTCGAGTGGAGGCGCTGAGAAAAGCGCTCTCCCGTGACACCGGCGGAGCACTCCTGCCGCCGGCGCACAATCGTGAGGCAGCATGCTCGGCTCGAAATCCGCGTGAGGGGGTCGTTTCCCGCACAGTCGGGCCGAGTCTCGCCCAGCTCCGCAACCGCGAGCGCGCATCACGGGCACGGCCAGGGCGATTGCTGAGCATTCCCGCGCCATTCATCACCCCAAGTATCTGTTTTTACGTCGGATTGTCTTGGCATGGAGGTTGCTATATCGCCTGGCGTCGATCTGATTCCAGCCCCTGCCATTGAATGAGGACATCCCATGCCGGCCGCCGCTCTCAACCTCCTCGACATACGCGACCGCAAGATCCAGACCCTGCACTACGCATGGGTGGCCTTCTTCATCAGCTTCCTCGTGTGGTTCAATCACGCGCCCCTGCTGGTCACCATCAAGGAGAGCCTCGATCTCACCGGTGCACAGGTGAAGGCGCTGCTGATCCTGAACGTCGCGCTCACGATTCCCGCCCGCATCGTGATCGGGATCCTGGTGGATCGCTTTGGCCCGCGTCTCATCTACAGCGCGCTCCTCATCATCTCGTCGTTCCTCTGCTTCGCCTTCGCGAGCGCGCAGAGCTTCGAGCAGCTCGCTCTGGCGCGCTTTGCACTCGGCTTCGTCGGCGCTGGGTTCGTGATCGGGATCCGGCTGGTGGGCGAGTGGTTCCCGGCGAGGCAGGTGGGCATCGCCGAGGGAATCTACGGCGGCTGGGGAAACTTCGGCTCCGCGGCTGCGGCCATGAGCCTGCCGACCCTCGCCCTGCTCTTTGGAGGCGAGGATGGCTGGCGCTGGGCGATCGCGAGCACGGGCGTCGCAGCCTTCGTGTACGGCTTCATCTTCTATCGACAGGCTCGCAACACGCCCAAGGGATCGACGTACTTCAAGCCCAGGAAGAGCGGCGGGCTCGAAGTGACGAGCAAGGGCGATTTCTTCTTCTACCTGCTCATGAACGTTCCCATGTACCTCGCCCTGGCCGTGCTCACCTGGAAGCTCTCTCCGGCGAACATCGGATTGCTTTCGGATAGCGCCTGCGCGGGGGTCTACCTGGGCCTCGTCGCACTCTTCCTCTTCCAGAGTCACCGCATCTACCTGGTGAACCGCGAAGTCTTCGAGCAGCCGGTGCCGCAGATCCACCGCTATTCGTTCAAGCAGGTCGCCGTTCTCGATGTGGCCTATCTCGTGACCTTCGGCTCGGAGCTCGCCGTCGTCTCCATGCTGCCCCTCTACTTTCTGGAGACCTTCGAGGGCCTGTCGGCGGTGAGCGCCGGCATGCTGGCCTCGGGCTTCGCGTTCATGAATGTGATCGCGCGCCCCGCCGGCGGCTGGCTCTCGGATCGATTCGGGCGCAGACGGACGCTCTCCATCCTGATCGCGGGTCTCGGACTCGGCTACCTCGCGCTGGGTCAGATCAGTGGTGCCTGGCCCATCGGCCTCGCGGTACTGGCGACGATGGGCTGCTCGTTCTTCGTCAATGCGGGCGCGGGAGCCGTGTTTGCGATGGTGCCCCTGGTGAAGCGGCGCATGACGGGTCAGATCGCGGGGATGACCGGAGCCTACGGAAACGTGGGGGCGGTGATCTTCCTGACGGTGCTCTCCTTCGTGAGCTACTCGACCTTCTTCCTCGTCATCGCGGGCTGCGCGGTCGTCAGCTTCCTGGCGGTTCAGTTCATGGACGAGCCCGAGGGACACATGGCCGAGGTGATGGAAGACGGAAGCGTTCAGCTCATCGAAGTCACCTGATCGCTCCCGGCGGCGGTACACTTCGGCACAGAGATCGCGCCCGACTTCCCGGCTGGGCCGGCCGGGCCGGTCCACGAGGCCCCGGATGCATCTCGAAGACAGGCTCCTGATCACCGTGGGGCAGGCGACCGACGCCGGGGCCAAATCCGCCAACGAGGATTGTCTGGGCGTGCGTCTTCCCGATGAGCCCCTGCTCACGATGAAGGGGATCGCGGCGGTGATCGCCGATGGGGTGAGCAACGCCGAGGCCGGGCGTGAAGCCAGCGAGAGCTGCGTCCAGAGCTTTCTCACCGATTACTACTCGACTCCGGATTCCTGGACGGTTCGCACCTCGGTGCAGAAGGTGCTCACCGCGCTGAATCGCTGGCTCTACGGACAGGGGCAGCGCTACCTCGAGGCTCACCGGGGCTACGTCAGCACCCTCAGCATCCTGATCCTCAAATCCCACACTGCCCACCTCGTGCATGTGGGCGACTCGCGCATCTACCTGCTGCGAGACGGTTGTCTGGAACAACTCACCACGGATCACGCCACATGGGTGAGCGAAGAACGGACCTATCTCACCCGCGCCATGGGAATGGACGTCGCTCTCGACATCGATTACCGCACCCTCGAATTCCAGAGGGGGGACGTATTTCTACTGACGACCGACGGGATTCACGACTTCCTGGACCGCGCGACCCTGACGGAGTTCGCCGCCAAGGCGACTCAGGGCGACGAAGTCCGCATCGAGGGACTGTGCCGGGAGCTCATGAGC
>CBDUYG010000536.1:0-3265 GCA_965371385.1 uncultured Myxococcales bacterium
CTCCGAGTGGCTCTTCTTCGTCACCAAGCCTTCGATGTTCAGCGAGCTCAGCCCCCTGCGCGATGTCGTGATCCTGCTGATCTCGCCCCTGCTGCCGATTCCATGGATCGTACTCGCGTGCTGCATCCTGATGATCGTCTGGCTCGTGCTCGCGCGACACACCGCCGGGCGCTGGTGCAGGACGACCGTGCTAGCGATGCCCGTCGCGATCCTCACAGCGGTGGAGCTGCTCCTGATCGAGAACGTCACCCAGACCCTCTTCGGCTTCCATCTGGGCTCGTTCAGCGGGCCTCTTCGCTACCTCTATGCGGTCGGCCTGCTCGGTCTCGCGGTGTGGACCGGTCTTCAGCTCGACCGATTCACCCGGCGAGGCTCCTGGCCGGCCAGAGCCAGAGCCCTGCGCCGACTCGTCGTTGGCCTTCTGCTGGCCTCCCTATGCGCCGCTGGGGTCCAGTTCGCGCTTTCTGATCGTGCCGAGGCTTTCGTTCGCCCCCCGCAGATCGCCGGAAGCTTGCCGAACATCGTGATTCTCTCCGCCGAAGCTCTACTCGCCACGCATATGTCGGCCTGGGACGACTATCGCAGTACGAACCCCTTCCTCGAGGAATTCACGAAGGAGACCCTCTTCTTCGAGAACAGCTTCACCAACGCCGCCAACTCGACCGGCTCGATCGGCTCGCTGATGACCGGGAAGCTCCCAACCCAGACCCGGGTCGTGTACGCCCCCGATCGCATGAAGGGGCGCGATTCGCTCGAACACCTTCCGGGGATCCTGCGCGGCCTGGGCTATCGCAACGCCGACATCAGCATCATCCACTACGCCGACGCATTCGACATGAATATCCGGGACGGCTTCGACATGGCCAACGGCCGCAGCGAGGCCGACCAGCTCCCGCGCTCCTTCATCCCCAAGCCCCTCGAGCTGGCCTTCGAGTCCGAGATCTTCTTCTACGGAAAGATCCGCCAACGACTCCAGGAGCGACTGCTCCACGCCTTCGGAGTTCGAGACATCACCGATCCCTACGAAGAGGTCATGCAATCCCGGGTCTACTCCCTCGACAAGCCCTTCGGATTCTTCCAGTCCGATGAGCGCCGGGTCGAGATGATGATCGAATTCATCGAATCGAGACCCGGCCCCTTCTTCGTGCACCTTCACTGCCAGGGAACCCACGGCCAGCGCTACAAGCCCCAGCACGTTCGCTACTCCCGAGGCAAGAAGCAGGACGACATCATGATGGCCGACTTCTATGACGACGCGATCATCGACTTCGATTTCATCGTGAAGGATGTCGTCGACTACCTGAAGCAGAAGGGACTCTACGACGACACCTTGATCGTGATTACGTCGGATCACGGAATGGGGAGAGAGGGAAAGACCCGGTCCCGGATTCCCCTGGCGATCAAGTTCCCGGGCGGCGCCCACCAGGGCCGAGTCTCCGTCAACACCCAGCGCCTCGATCTCGCGCCGACGCTCCTCGACGTGCTCGGCGTCGAGGCCCCCGACTGGATGCCCGGCGAATCACTCCTCTCTGCGGATCTGGATCCGTTGCGGCCGATCCTGAGCAGCCATGTAGCGGATCGGAAGGCCCTGGTGATGGATTGGATCGTCGCAACCGACGTGAAGCCGCCCTTCTATTCCCTCGGACATCTTGCACTCGTGCAGTGCCAGAACTCGTTCAAGCTGAATTTGAAGACCGGTCGGATTCGCCGGGTGAAGGTGCCGGGGCATACCGCGCCTTGCCCCGAAGAAGATCTATTCACCCTCGACGAGGCGCGCAACTATCTCGTCGAGCACCTGAGAGAGAACGGGTACGACGTCTCGACACTCGTCGCGGAGTAGCGACCGGGCTAGTCCTCGGGCTGGTCGCTCGGCTCGGATTGCGCCTTGGCCTTGCGGGAGCTCAAGAAGCCCTGGATTCGCTCGCGCATCGCCCTCAGGTTCACCTTGAAGAAGAGATAGGCGCCAAACGCCCCGGCGATCAGGGTCTGCAGGATGAAGTTGCCGGTCGAGGGATCGAGGTAGGCCAGCGCAGGGGACGCAACCAGGGTCGACAAGGCAAGAGCGGTAAGGAGAACTCGAAGGCGGGAAATCTTCATTTCGATCGGTCTTCTTTCGGAGCGCATCGCCGCAGCATCGCACGAATCCGTTGTGAGCGTCAAGCAAAACGTGGGGTTTCTTCCTCGGGCCTCTCTACGCCAATGAGCACGCCCTCCGGCCACCCCGGTCAACACCCTCGATCTGCGCGTTCCGTCTCTCGCGGGAGCCTGGGCTCCGCTCTAGAATCATCGTGAATCAGGGGAGAGATCCATTGAAGCTCGGCGCCACTCCCATTTCGATCGCAATCGTTTTGATCGGCATCGGCATCGGCGTCGCTGTCTGGCTCGTCCGCGATCTCCGGCTCGCCGCCCGAGAAGAGGCGGGCAAGCCGAACGTAATCCTGATCAACATCGATACGCTGCGGGCGGATCATCTATCACAGTACGGTTACGGGCCCGGGACGAGCCTCGCCCTCGAGGACTTTGCCGGCCATTCGACACGATTCGCCGACACCCGCTCTCCGGCCCCCTGGACGAAGCCCAGTGTTGCGTCCCTGATGTCCGGGCTGGCCCCCGCGCGACATGGCGCCATCGGCCGTGCATCTCCCCTGAGCCTCGACGCGCTCACCTTCGCCGAGCTGCTCCATGAGGCGGGTTGGCGCACCGCCGCCTTTTCGGACAACCCCTTCGTTTCCAGGGCCACCCAGCTCGATCAGGGTTTCGACGTCTTCCACTATCGGAAGAAGACCCCATCCAACGCGAAAGAGAAGGGGAAGGGGAAGGGGAAGGGCAAAACGAAATCGAAGGCGCACGAGGTCAACTCCCACGAGACCCAGCTCTACGGGCATGCCGCGGAGATGTTCGCGATGGCTTCGGGCTGGGTCCTGGAGCAGGGGAATCAGCCCTTCCTGCTCTATCTGCAGCCGATGAACGTCCATGGCCCCTACAAGGTTCCTCCCGAGGAGCGCACGGCGCTGCTCGGGCGACCGCCCGTCGACGGCTTCCGCTACTACCGCGGAGCGATGCAGAAAATCATGATGAAGCGGCAGCTCGACGAGCGGGACTCCATAGACGCCCTCTACCTCCGCAGTCAGCGTGAGCTCTACGACACCTCCATCCACTACGTCATGAAGGTGGTCGCGGAGTTCCTCGAGTTCTTGAAAAACCAGGATCTCTACGACGAATCGCTCATCATCATCACCTCGGATCACGGCGAGGAGATGTTCGA
>CBDUYG010000537.1:0-3261 GCA_965371385.1 uncultured Myxococcales bacterium
GAGGAAGGGATCGCCGCAGAGCCAGGCGTAGAGGCCGTAGATGTAGGCCGTCGAGAAGAAGGTCGCAGCGGCGCCGAAGCGCCGGCTGCCGAGAACCCAGAAGGGCACCGACCATGCGAAGTACTGGAAGGCCCAGTAGTTCGTGAGTCCATAGAGGATCGCGTAGGACCCCGAGATCGTGATTGCGAGGCCCTTGACGCTCGCCTCCCGGCGGCGACACCAGGCCAGTACGACGATCGGGATCACGATGATGATCGTGTTGTTGCGGAAGAGGAAGTCGACGAAGTCCAGGTAGGCGAGGCGGGGAGCACCGCTCGGAAGCCGGATCGGAGCGGGGAGCAGGTTCTGGAGTCCCCATGCCATGACTCCCGTCTCCGTCTGGATCACCTCTCCCGAATAGAGGATCACCGCGTTCACCACCGAGCTCGCATTCTCGATCAGGATCGGCAGATAGCCGATGAGGGCCGAGACTCCGAGGGCCGCGCAGAAGAGGAAACGCTTCTTCCAGGTAGACAGTACAAAGACGAGGCCTGCCGCGGCCAGGATCCCCGGCAGCTTGATCCAGAGGCTCAGCCCCAGCACCACTCCCGCCGCGATGGCCCGATCTCGCGTCGCGAAGAGCAGCGATGCGAGCACGAAGAACGCGACCGCCGAGTCGGTGTTGCCGTGGTAGCCGGAATAGATGATCGCCAGGGGGTGGAGCCAGTAGAGCGCCGCCAGCAGGTGTCGCTGGGGCTGGCCGCGAAGTCCCCAGAGGATCAGCCCCGCGCAGCCCGCATCGAGAAGCACGAAGGGCAGGCGCAGCAGCACGGCGAAGGGAATGCCGAGCTCCCGCCCCAGCGCCCAGGCGTTGGCGAAGAACCAGCCGCTCGGCGGAGGATGGTTGAAGCGAAACGTCCCCCCCTGGTAGTAGGAGACCATGCTGCGCAGATTCAAGGTCCTGGCGTGGGCGTCCCAGACGTCGACGTCGAGGGTGCCCCCGGTGAAGAGGACGAGGTAGAGACGCAGCGCCAGCCCCAGGGCGATCGCGATCCAGAACCACGTCGGCGGCTCGCTCAGGGAGTGACGCCAGGCGGGTTCGGATGGCGTCGCTTCAGCCATGCGGCTGAAGCGTGGAACGGCGAGGGAAGACGGGAGAGGCGGGACTCATGGGATCATGCCCCGGTTCGCGTCACCGCCGCGCCGCTCAACGTGGCCTGCGATTTCGCCCACCGCCGCCGCCGGAGCGGGAACCGCCGCGCCGGCCGCCTCCCGAGCCTCCCCGACCGCGCCGGGGCCGGTCGTGGTGCGATGCGCTCGAGGCTTCGGGCGGCGGCACCTCGGCCTCGCTGACCGTCGTCTCGGGCCGATGCTCGGCCATATAGGCCGCCAGGATGCCGGCGAGGTCGCGTCGCCCCTGCTGGCTGTCCGCCATCGACTCGACGACCGGAATCAGGCGATCGATTCGAGTCGCTCGTTCTTCGGCGGGGATGGCGCGCATCTCGTGCTCGACTTTGACCTGGATTCGCTCGGCGATGCGCTCGAGTATATCCTTCTCGGTCGGCAGCTTTCGCTCGGTCACCTTGATCTTGTTGACGTTCTGCATGTGCTTGAAATTGCCGATGTCGAGCCCGGAGACGAGCGAGATGGCCACGCCCGACTTGCCTGCGCGTCCCGTGCGCCCGGTACGATGCACATAGACCTCGGGTGAATCCGAGGCGTTGTAGCTGATCACGTGAGAGAGGTCGCTGATATCGATGCCGCGCGCAGCGACGTCCGTGGCGACCAGGAAGCGCAGATTGCCTCCCTTGATCTTCGACATCGCCGCCTCCCGGGCCGCTTGGTTGAGATCTCCGGAGATCTGATCCGCGTCGAGTCCGCGCTTTTGAAGGAAGCTCGTGACGTAACGAACGTCCGCCTTGGTGTTGCAGAAGATGATCGCGCTCTCGGGGTCCTCGAATTCGAGCACCTTGCCGAGGGTCGTGTCCTTCTGGGATGCGGTGCAGACGTAGTAGTAGTGCTCGATGTTCTGGGGCGCGAGCTGATCTTCGTCGAGGGCGACGAACTGCGCGTCGTGCTGGAAGAAGCGGGAGAGCGATCGCACCTTTTCGGGGATCGTGGCCGAGAAGAGGTGGGTTCGTCGATCGTCCGGCAGGTGAGAGGCGATCTCGCGCATGTCGGGCCAGAAGCCCAGGGAGAGCATCTCGTCGGCTTCGTCGAGGATCAGGAACCGGAGCTCCTTGAAGTTCATTCGGCCGTTGCCGATGTGATCGAGGATTCGTCCCGGGGTCCCGACGATCACGTGGGCCCCCTCCTCGAGGCCCTCGATCTGGGCCCCGTATCCCACCCCACCGTAGATCGGCAGGCAGCGTACGCCGCGATTCTTGCCGATCGCCATGGTCTCCTGGGCGACCTGGAGCGCGAGCTCCCGAGTGGGAAGCATGATCAGGGCCTGGATTGCCGCGAGGTCGGTGTCGACGGCCTCGACGATCGGGATCCCGAAGGCACCCGTCTTGCCGCTGCCGGTCTGGGCCTGGACGATCAGGTCGCCGCCGTCGCGCATCAGGGGGATCGCCTTCTGCTGGACGGGCATCGGGCTGGTCCAGCCGAGGTCCTCGACGGCGCTACGGACGTCGTCGGCGAGGCTGGAGAAGAGATTGGATTCTGTAGTCATTTGGAGGCCGAGGCTATCCCCCGCAGCATCCCAGCGCAATGCCGCCCGAGAACGCCGAATCCGCATTCCAATCGTCTTCCAGCGCTCTCTCGGGGAGGGTGTTCTGCTGGGGGGGCGTGGGAGGGGCTGCTAGCCTGCCGCCATGACGAGAATCAGCAAGAAAGAGGTCGAGCGCGTCGCGGGTCTGGCCCGCCTCTGCCTGGATTCGAGCGAGCTGGAGGCGATGGCGCGGGACATGGATCGTGTCCTCGAGTACGTCGCCACTCTCGACGAGCTGGACGTCCGCGGGATCGAGCCCACGGCCCATGCGATCCCGCTCGCGACGCCCCTTCGCCCGGACGAAGCCGTCTCGGGCATGGATCCTGAGCTCGCGGTTGCCAACGCCCCGGAGCGGACCGGAACGGCCTTCTCGGTCCCCAAGGTCCTCGAGGGGGAAGAGCGCTGATGCCGGAGTCGGCTCGCACCCTCGTCCGGCAGAGCAGGGCTCTCGACTCACGCGAGTGTTCATCTGTCGAGCTCGTCGATGCCGCCCTCGTGCGGCACGATCGAATCGGCGAGAGCCTGGTTGCCTGCGCGGGTCTTCGGCGGGATGGGGCGCGGGCGGACGC
>CBDUYG010000538.1:0-3253 GCA_965371385.1 uncultured Myxococcales bacterium
GAGCCGCGATAGACTGCCCGCGTGTTTGCCGAACGCCGCCAACGAGTGCTCGACGCGATGGGTTCGAATGCGATCGCGTTCTTTCCCGGCGCCGACCTCGCGACCCGCTCGGCCGACACCGAGTATCCCTTCCGTCAGGACAGCGACTTCTGGTATCTGACCGGATTCGATCATCCCGGCGCGACCGCGGTGCTCCGCACGGACGGCGGGCCCGCCTACACACTTTTCGTCGAGCCGCGCGATCCGAGCGCCGAAGTCTGGACGGGCTACCGCCCGGGTGTCGAAGGTGCGATCGAAGACTACGGAGCCGATGAGGCGCACCCGCGCGGTGAGCTCCTGACCCTGCTGGCAAAGAACATCGAGCGGGCGGATTGCATCTATCACGTGCTCGGCCGTCGGCCCGAGATCGACCGCGCCCTCACCGACGCCCTCGAGTCCCTGCGACAGAGAACGAAGCTCGGGTTCTCGCCCGCCTCCTCGATCGTCGATCCTCGCTTCATCGTGCACGAGATGCGCCTCATGAAGGAGCCCGGCGAGCTCGAGATCATGCGCCGCGCGGCGGCGATCACCTCGGAGGCCCATCACGGGGCAGCACAGCTCGCCAGGCCCGGGTGCCATGAGTACGAGCTCGAAGCGGCTCTGGGGCACGTCTTCCGCCGCCGCGGCGGCCGCGGCCCGGCCTACAACCCGATCGTGGCCGGGGGTGCGAATGCGACGACACTCCACTACGTCACGAACAACATGCCACTGCCGCAGGGCGAGCTGGTGCTGATCGACGCGGGAGTCGAGCTCGATGGTTACGCGTCCGACGTGACGCGGACCTACCCCATCGGCGGGCGGCTCGAGGGAGCCCATCGGGCCGTCTACGAGATCGTGCTGGAAGCTCAGGATGTGGGGCTCGAGGCTTGTCGCCCCGGTACGACCCTACCCGACATCCACGCCGCCACCCTGCGCAAGCTCGTCGAAGGCATGGTATCGCTCGGTCTCCTCAGCGGCACCGTCGACGACGTGATCCAGAAGGAGACCTATCGCGCCTTCTTCATGCACGGTACGAGCCATTGGCTGGGGCTCGATGTGCACGACGTCGGCAGCTACAGCCTGGAGGGCAAGCCTCGCAAGCTCGAGCCGGGAATGGTCTTCACCGTTGAGCCGGGGCTCTACATTCCCGTCTCTTCCGAGACCGCCCCCGAGAGATTCCGGGGCATCGGCGTGCGAATCGAGGATGACGTCGTCATCACGCCCGACGGCTTCGAGAACCTCAACGAGGCAATCCCCAAGCGACCCGACGAGATCGAGGCGTGGATGCGCGACTGATCCAGGGCGAGAAACCGACCGGAGCTACTCCACGCCGATCTTCTCGTCGATGAAGGGCTGAGAGGCTTGCCCGATCGCGCCTCCAGCCTCATGCTCCATCTCCGACTCGCGACTCTTTCACCGACACGTCTCACACCATTCACACGCCTCACACCTCACAGACCACCGACGCCGCAGAACAGGAGCCCAGGACCGTGACCGACATCCAAACGTTGTTGAAGGAGAAGCGCGTCTTCAAGCCCGATCCCGCATTCAATCGGGCGGCCAATTGGAACAAGAAGACGGTCGCGGAGTACCGCAAGCTGGGCGAGAAGAACCCGGAAAGATTCTGGGCAAAAATGGCGAAGGAGAACATCACCTGGTTCAAGCCGTGGAAGAAGGTGCTCGATTGGAAGCCCCCCTTCGCGAAGTGGTTCGTCGGGGGCAAGCTCAACGTCAGCTACAACTGCCTCGATCGTCACCTCGAAGGCGCCGAGGCGTGGCGTCGCAACAAGGCGGCGATCATCTGGGAGGGTGAGCCCGGAGACACACGCATCCTCACCTACGCGGAGCTGCACCGCGAAGTGTGCAAATTTGCCAACGTCCTCAAGGCGCGAGGTGTCAAGAAGGGCGATCGGGTCGTGCTCTACATGCCCATGATCCCGGAGCTCGCGATCGCGATGCTCGCCTGCACTCGCATCGGCGCTCCCCACAGCATCGTCTTCGGTGGGTTCTCTGCCGAGGCGTTGCGCGACCGGATCGAAGATGTCGGGGCCGAGCTGGTGGTGACCGCCGATGGCGGCTTCCGCAAGGGCTCCGCATTCCCGCTCAAGAAGGCGGTCGATGACGCTCTCGCGAGTTACGACGGCGTTCGCGAGGTGATCGTCGTCGAGCGGACGAAGCAGGAGATCGAGTGGACGCCCGGGCGCGACCAGTGGTGGCACGAGCTGATGGAAGACGCGAGCCCGAAGTGCGCCGCCGCGAAGCTCGACGCCGAGCACCCGCTCTTCATCCTCTATACCAGCGGCAGTACGGGCAAGCCCAAGGGAATCCTCCACACCACGGGGGGCTATCTCACCCACGTGACCACCACCTTCAAGGCGATCTTCGACATCAAGGACGAAGACGTCTACTGGTGCACCGCCGACATTGGCTGGATCACCGGCCACTCCTATGTCGTCTACGGACCGCTCGCCAGCGGAGCGACGACGATGATGTTCGAGGGCGTCCCGGTCCACCCCGGGCCGGATCGCTGGTGGGAGCTGATCGAGAAGTGGGGAGTGAGCATCTTCTACACCGCTCCGACGGCGATCCGCACCTTCATCCGTCTGGGGGACGAGCATCCGAAGAAGCACGACCTCCGCTCCCTGCGGCTGCTCGGCTCGGTGGGAGAGCCCATCAACCCCGAAGCCTGGATGTGGTACCACCGGGTGATCGGAGGCAAGCGGTGCCCGATCGTCGATACCTGGTGGCAGACCGAAACCGGCGGAATCATGATCACGCCCCTGCCCGGCGCCGTGCCCACCAAGCCGGGCTCCGCCACCCGGACCTTCCCGGGCATCGATGCCGAGATCTACACCGAAGAGGGCTCACCCGCCGGCCCGTCGAAGGGCGGTCTCCTCGTCCTGCGCAGGCCCTGGCCGGGCATGCTGCGCGGCATCTGGGGCGATCCCGAGCGCTTCAAGGAGCAGTATTGGAGTAAATTCAAGGACATCTACCTCACCGGGGACGGCGCCCACCAGGACAAGCAGGGCTACTTCTGGATCATGGGTCGGGTGGACGATGTGATGAACATCTCGGGCCACCGCATCGGCACGATGGAGGTCGAGAGCGCGCTCGTGTCCCACCCGAACGTCGCCGAGGCCGCCGTCGTGGGACGACCCGACGACATCACGGGCACGGCGATCGTCGCGTTCGTGAGCCCGACCGGCGGCGCGGAGGCCAGCGAGGAGTTCAAGAG
>CBDUYG010000539.1:0-3253 GCA_965371385.1 uncultured Myxococcales bacterium
CTGGAGCGAATCCGGCGCAGCCGCTCGATGTCGGAGCTTCCGGTCGTCCTGGTAGCCGAGCTCGACGAGGTCGCCGATGCGGTCGAGGGGCTCGATCGCGGGGGCAACGACTTCATCGTCAAGCCCTTCGATCCGGCCCTGGTCGTCGCCCGCATCGAGGCTCAGCTGACCGCGCATCGCTCCGCCCGCCAGGTCGCGGCGCTCGCCCGTCAGCTCGAATTTCGCAATGCCTTCATGCGCCAGGCCCTGGGGCGGCAGGTCCCCGAGGATTTGCTGGTGGAGCTCTCCGAGCGCCCCGATGCGACCGCACTCGGGGGAGAGCGGCGCAACGCCGTCGCACTCGTGGCCGACATCCGACGCACTCATGAGTGGGTCGCGGGCTGCACTCCCGACCAGGTCTTTCAGGTACTCAACAACGTCTTCGGGCCGCTCAGTGATGTTGTGGCGCGCTATGGCGGTACGGTCGATGCCATCTTCGGCGATTCATTGATCGCGCTCTTCGGGCTGCCCCTGCCCGAAGGGGGGGAGTGCGTGAAGGCCGCGGCCTGCGGGATCGCGCTGCAGCTCGCGATGAAGGAGGTCAACGCGCGCAATCGTCGGGCCGAGCTGCCCGAGGTGGAGATCGGGGTCGGGATCGCGGCCGGTGAGGTGTTGGTCGGAGGAATCGGGCGTGGAGAAGCGCTGCGCTACTCCACCCTGGGCGCGCCGGCAATCCTCGCGGCCCTGATCGAAAAGGCTGCGCGCCCGGGAGAGGTGTTGGCGAGCGATGCGGTCGTGAACGCCGCGGATGATCTCTTCGAAATCGGCGAGGAGCGGATGGTCCAGCTCGGTGATTCGGACGATCGCGAGCCGCTGCATTCGATCGTCGGGGTCGGCGGCGGCGAGCTGATCAGCCTGCGAGGGCGCCCGGGAGAGTGAGTGCCGGGGTCGGAGCCGCTGCCGGTGGCTCGCCGGTGCGGCAGGGTCCCGTCTGGTCCCGGTTGACGGGAACGAGACCGGACCCGCATCAGGATCGATTGAGCAGCTTTTCGATTGTGTCGAGCAGGCTCGGTAGCTCGACCGGCTTCGTCTCGTATGCGTCGCAGCCGGCCTCGAGGGCCTTCTCGCGATCCGCTGCCATCGCGTGCGCGGTGAGGGCGACCACCGGGATGTCGCTCGTCTCCGGATCGGCCTTGATGCGACGGGTCGCTTCCCAGCCGTCGATCACCGGCAGGCTCATGTCCATCAGGATCAGGTCCGGACGATCGCTCTTGACCAGATCGAGCCCCTCCTGACCATCGACGGCGATTACGACGTCGTGTCCCCGCTTCTTGAGTCGGCGGGAGAGCATGTCTCGATTCATTTCGTTGTCTTCGACGAGTAGAAGCTTCGGCATGGATCGGACTATACGGATTCAGCCGTCGCTCTGCATGCGGCCCGGGAGCGATCGCTCTAGACGCCCCGCGGTCGACTTCGCTCCGAGGGCCCCGAAATTGCTGCGCTCCTGCCGCCCTCGCGACGAGCTTCACGAATGATCCGGGTCGAGACTCCAATGGAGACCCGGAGATCGGGGCCACGGCACCGGTTCAGGAATCCGGCCCCCGATCGGTCGATGGGCCGCGCAGAATCGTCAGTATCGCTTCATGGAGCCGGCCATTGCTCGCCACGACCTCCTCTCCCGAAGCGGGAACGGGTGCGCCCTCGAGGTCGGTCGCGCGGCCGCCGGCCTCGCTGACGATCAGCAGCCCGGCCGCGACGTCCCAGGGGTGGAGCTTGAACTCCCAGTAGGCATCGAAACGCCCGGCGGCGACGTAGCAGAGGTCGAGGGCCGCGCTTCCGTCGCGGCGAATGCCGCGCGCGGACTTCATCATGGCGGAGAGCTGGGAGAGGTTGTCGGCGCTGCTGGTGTGGACGTCGTACGAGAAGCCCGTGGCGACCAGGGCCTCTCCGACCTTCTCGGCTCGGGAGACCGAGAGCCGACGTTCGCCGAGGAAGGCACCTCCGCCTCGGGTGGCGTGGAAGAGCTCACCGAGCAGCGGCTCGTAGACGACGCCGACCTCGCGTACGCCCGTGCGCTCGACTCCGATCGAGACGCAGAAGCGCGGCAGCCCGTGGGCATAGTTCACCGTGCCGTCGAGCGGGTCGATGATCCAGCGCCACTCGGAGTCGGGCTTCTCTTCGCCTCCGCCTTCCTCGGCCAGGATCGAATCCCCCGGTCGCTCGTCGCGGATGCCTTCGACGATGAGTGCTTCGCAGATCTCGTCGACCTCGGTCACGAGGTCGATCGAAGAGCTCTTCGTCCGGATGTCGAGCCGGCTCTCGTAGCGATCGCGCTGGACCTCGCCGGCGCGCCGGGCGAGGCGCACGGCCAGGTCGAGGATCGCCGCGCTCTCGTTGGCCACGAACTGCTCCTCCTTCAGGGATCGCCCACGGAGCCGACCGCGGCCTCCGGCAGGCGAAAGAGTCGGCTCGCGTTGGCGCGAGTGATGCGCGCGATCTCGTCGATCGAGGTCTCGTGCAGGCGCGCCAGGGTCTCGCCCACGACGGGCACCCAGGCCGGCTCGTTGCGGCGACCGCGGTGTCCCTCGGGCGCGAGGAAGGGAGCGTCGGTCTCGACCATCAGGCGGTCGAGAGGCAGGCCGCGCGCCACTGCGCGCAGCTCTTCGCTGCGTTTGAAAGTCACGATGCCCGAGAATGAGACGTAGAAGCCGTGATCGAGGGCTCGGCGCGCGAAGGAGAGGGTGCCGGTGTAGCAGTGGAGTACGCCTTCGAGCTCGCCCCGGCCTTCGGCGATCCAGATGTCGAGCAGCTCCCCGTAGGCGTCCGGATCGTCTCCCCGCACGTGGATCACGACGGGAAGGTCGCGCTCGCGCGCGAGGGCGACCTGCTCGGCGAAGACCTCCCGCTGGATCTCGCAGGGGGAGTTCATGTAGTGGTAGTCGAGGCCGCACTCGCCGACCGCCACCACCTTGGGGTGCTCGAGCTGGCTGCGGATCTCCGCGCGCCCGCGATCGTCGAGCTCGGAGGCCTCGTGGGGGTGGACCCCGACCGCGGCGAAGATGCGCGAGTCGCCGGATGCCAGATCGACCGCAGCGGCGTTCCCCGCGACTCCATAGCCCGATCCGATCGCGATCAGCGTGTCGACGCCGGCCTCACGAGCGCGCTGGATCACCTCGCTCCGATCCCCGGAGAACTTGTCCGCCGTGACGTGGCAGTGACTGTCGAGCCACATGATTCGCACTAGGTTTTTTTCGCCGCTTCGTCCGCCGCTTCG
>CBDUYG010000540.1:0-3246 GCA_965371385.1 uncultured Myxococcales bacterium
GCGAGGAACGCGGCCTCGGCGAGATCGTGGGTCACCAGGACGACCGTCTTGTCGAGGCTGTCGAAGATCCTCGCCAGCTCGTTCTGCAAGTCGTAACGAATCAACGGGTCGAGGGCGCCGAGGGGCTCGTCGAGCAGCACCACCTTGGGATCGAGCATCAGTGCACGCATCAACGCCACCCGCTGGCGCTGGCCCCCCGAGAGCTGGGCGGGGCGGCGGCTCAGCAGGGACTCCGGCAGATGCGTGAGCTCGCAGAGCTCCTGGAGGCGTTCGCTCCGGCGTGCGATCGACCAGCCGAGATGGCGGGCGAGCAGTCCGGCGTTGTCGGCGCAGCTGAGATGCGGAAAGAGCCCCCCCTCCTGGATCACGTATCCGACTTGGCGACGGATGCCCTCGAGGTGGTGCTCCTCCACGAGCTCGTCGCCGAAATACACCTCGCCCCGGTCGGCGGTCTCGAGCCCGAGCATCAGACGCAGGAGGGTCGATTTTCCCGAGCCGCTCGCGCCGATCAATGCGAGGGTGCGCCGGCGCGGAACCTCGAGGTCGATCCCCGCGATCGCCACGGCTTCGCCATAACGCTTCTCGATCCCGCGCAGTGAGAACATGAAGGGGTGAGGGTCGCCCAGGGCTGGGGATTCGTCACCGGGGCAGGGCGCTCAGGAATGCAGGGAGACGTTTCCGGCCGTGGCTCTCGAAGAGCTTGGGGCTAGACTGGGAATCCGGCGGGCACCGCGCCCGGTCCCCATCACGTCCGGGGATTGGGGAGCGTTGCCCCGGACAGGCGCAGCGAAGATGGTCCGGCGACCGGTGTGTCGCTGCCCCGCAGAGAACCAGGCAGAGCGCCAGGTAGAACGCCAGCCGCAAAGTTGGATGGAAAGCCAGGCAGAACGCCAGCTGGAAAGCCGGGTGGAAGCCCAGGTAGAACGCCAGATAGAGAGCCAGATGAAAAGTCAGCTGGAAAGCCAGGCGGAATGCTGGGCGGAAGGACAGGTGGAGGCCAGGTCATGAAACAAGTCAACATCCACGCAGCAAACGAAGTCAGGATCGACGATGTTCCCACGCCGGAGGCCGGCGCCGGCGACATCGTGCTTCGCGTCGCGGCTTGTGGTATCTGCGGCAGTGACCTCGGCTACATCAAGCTCGGCGGCGTCGCGGGACCGACGGGCAAGCCGATGCCGCTCGGACACGAGCTCTCGGGTGTGATCGAGTCGATTGGCGAGGGGATCGAGCACCTCGCCCCTGGCGACCGGGTCGTCGTCAACCCCCTGATTGCGAACCAGATGGGAAACGGCGGGAGTGAGGGCGCCTTCGCGCCTCTGCTGCTCGTCCGCAACGCCGCTGCACCGGGCTGCGTCACCCGGATCCCCGACGACCTTCCCCTCGAAACCGCAGCCCTGGCCGAGCCTCTCAGCGTCGGCGCCCAGGCGGTGGCTCGCTGCTCTCCAAGCCCCGAGGACAAGGTCGTGATCTTCGGCGCGGGTCCGATTGGGCTCGCCGCGCTCGCGGCCCTCCGCCACCGCGGCGTGGAGGATATCGTGGTCGTCGACCTCTCCGAGGCGCGCCTCGAGATCGCGCGCAAGATGAATGCACGGGCAACCATCGACCCGGAGAAGGAAGACGCCTGGACCCGCATTCGCGAGCTACACGGGACGGCGCCGGTGCTTGGCATGCCAATGGCGGGCAGCGACGTGTATATCGAGGCATCCGGGGCTTCGGTGTTGATCGGCCAGGTCATCGAGAACGCCAAGTCGGATGTTCGTCTCTCGATCGTCGCGCTCCACCGTGCTCCGATCGAGGTGAACTTCCTGTTGGTGATGCTGAAGTCTCTCAACATCATTGGATCGATGGCCTATCCAGACGATTGGACCGAGGCGCTGGAGATCCTGAGCTCAGTGGATCTCTCGCCGATGGTGACCCACCGATTCCCCCTCGAACGCTTCCACGACGCCCTGGCGGTCGCGCAAGATCCCTCGGCCGGGGCCAAGGTGCTGATCGTGAACGAGTCGAGTTGAAGCGAGCTCGGGGTCGATTCGAAGCTCGCGGCAACGCGGGGTCCAGGCCGTGGCATACCCGTGTGGGCTCTCGGCATTGCTCGCCGCTGGGCTGCCTTCTGGGATTCGGCGCCGTGTTGCTCGCCGGCCTCTCGAGTCCCAGCGATGCTCGGGCCGTGGATCCGCGGCCGAACATCCTGCTCGTCCTGGTGGATGATCTGCGCTGGGACGCCCTCGGCTATATGGGGCACCCCTTCGTCACCACCCCTCACATCGACCGCCTGGCGGCGGAGGGGGCGCAGTTTCGAAAAGCCTTCGTGACGACGTCGCTCTGCTCGCCGAGCCGGGCTTCCATCCTGACCGGCCTCTACGCTCATCGCCACGATGTTCGCGACAATTCGATGGGAGATCCCCGCCCCGAGGATGTCACCTTTCCCATGCTGCTTCGGGACGCGGGCTACGAGACGGCCTTCATTGGGAAGTGGCATATGGACAAGAGCGCCGAGCCGCGGCCCGGCTTCGATCATTGGCTGAGCTTCGAAGGGCAGGGGGTGTATCGGGATCCCGGCTTCAACGAGAACGGCCGTGACTTCCAAGCCGAGGGGTATGTCACCGATCTCCTCAATGATGCGGCCCTCGACTGGCTGGGGCGGCCGCGCGAGGCACCCTTCCTTCTCTATCTCTCCCACAAGGCCGTCCACGCCCCCTTCACACCCGCTGCGCGTCACCGGGATCGATTCAGCGAGGAGCCGATCGCCGAGCCCGAGAGCTGGGGTGACGATTTCGAGGGCAAGCCGGCGTGGCAGAGGAAGCTTGCGATCGAGCGCTGGCGCCGGCGGGCGAAGGCGGGTGAGAAGGCCGGTGGGAAGGCCGGAGGGATGGCCGGTGGGATGGCCGGAGAAAAGGGCGACGGTGAGATTCCGGAGAGTCTGCCGAAGCAGAAGTGGAGCCCGCGTGCTGGGCGAATCGACTACTTCCGCAGCCTGCTGGCGGTCGACGAGGGGTTGGGGAGGATCCTGGATCTACTCGAGGAGAAGGGCCAGCTCGACTCGACCGTGGTCGTATTCACGAGCGACAACGGTTACTCGCTCGGCGAGCATCGCCGGCACGACAAGCGAACGATCTACGAGGAGTCGATCCGGATTCCGCTGCTGCTGCGCAACCCTTCCCTGGTGCGTCCGGGAACGAAGATCGACGAGCTGGTGTTGAATCTCGACCTGGCGCCGACCTTCCTGGAGCTGGCCGGAGTGGCGGT
>CBDUYG010000541.1:0-3228 GCA_965371385.1 uncultured Myxococcales bacterium
CGCAACTCCAGCGGATCCTGAGCCGATCACCATGTCGGATTGGAGAGTCGCGAATCACTACGGCCACGGCGCCGGACGCATTGCGATGCCGGGGATTCGGCACCGGCATCCGGCGACTCCCGACGGCCTCATCACAGGCATGAAGCGGGCGTTCGAGGAGGCGCACGGCGAGCGGAACCGGCTCAGCCACATCGTGACCCTGACTCCGTTCGTGCTCTTCGGCCTCTTCATCGCCTCGAATATTGCTCTGCAGATGATCCTCGAGCAGAAGGACCACACGAGCGTGGAAATCGTGATGCTCGACTTCAGTGAGCTCGCTCCCTTGCCCGAGAAGGAGCCCCCGCCACCACCCGAGCCGATCGTGCAGAAGCTGGCCCAGGCTCAGCCGCCACCCATTCCCGAGCCCGTGGCCCGGCCGCAGCCGCAGCCAAGAAAGCCGAAGCCGGTCGAAGTCGCGAAGCTGAAGCCACCACCGCCACCGCCAATCGAGATCACGCCTCCGCCCCCGGTGCCGGTGATGAAGCCGCCGACGCCGATCGCGAAGCGCGCGATTCCGAAGCCGGTAGCCAGGCCCAGACCCAGACCGAAGCCCCAGATCCGGATGGACAACCTCGCGATGGCACCGCCCCCAAAGGCGCAGCCCCAGAGCCAGACCCGGCGCGTGAAGCGAGACGTCGAGACGGCCCGTCGCAAGGTCGACCTTCGGCCCGTCGCTCCGGTGACGACCGAGGCGCCCACGCCGACGCGTGAAGTACGTCGCCAGCGACTGGCGATCCAATCGCAACCAAGGCGCACGTCCAGGCCGACGCCGATCGCTCCGGCGATGAGTTCGACACCGGACCTTCCCAGCGAGGCGCCGGTCGCGACCCGAGAGCACTTCACCGTCGCCGCGGATTCGAAGAGCTCGAGACGGCCTGCGATCGACACAGCCCTCGTTCCCCTCGCCGTCAGCGACCCGCAGACCTTCAACGAGGCTCCCACACCGACGCGCCAGCACACCGTCGCTGCGCCGAAGCGCCGCAACGCGCCGGCACCCACGACCTCACCCGCCTTCCAGCCGACTCCGGCTCTGGCGAGCGATTCGACCGCAGCGACTCGAAGCACGCGCCGCGCTCCCCAGGCGGCTCCGCAATCGCGCTCGTCGAACGTGAACCTCGCCTCGGTCTCCGTGCCCACGTCACGCTCGAATGCGAGCGCCTCTCCCGCTGCGATGGACCCGGAAGCTTCGACACGGTCTGAGCGCATCGATGCCTTCGGATCCCATTCACGATCGGCCTCCGCCGACCCGTCCCTGCAGGGCGTGTCCCTGGGCTCCCTGGCCGCGTGCATCACGGACGCCGAGGAGGATTCGCTAAAGCGGAAGCTCGTCGCCGCCGTTACTACGCAAGACGCATGCATGAGTCGCGCAGGAACTTATCGCTTCGTCGAAACAAAGAACCTGAACGCATTCTTGATGTGGATCGAGCGAGCCCCCTCCCGAGCCAAAGCCGACCGGTGTGTCGAGCTGCAGCTCGCTCTTGACTGTCTGGCGCGGTAGGCGGAGCGCCGTGGAGCCATACGAAGCATGAAGTCGATCAAATTCGTACTCGCGGTGATGATCGTCACCCTCGGCGGCGGCAATGCGACGGGGGCGAATCCCGACCCTGAACGCTGGGGGGACTACCTCGATTTCGCCTATGTCTACACCTCGGCCGACCCCGAGGCACTGAAGTCACGCCTCGACCAGTACGGCGACGAGGCCGGGATCAGCCTGGGCCAGTACGTCATCGGGTTCCTGGACGACTCGAGCGTCACGATCGCGACCCTCGACGAGACCGTCCTGCGTCGCAAGGCGATCGCCCAGCTCCTTCAATACCTGTCCTCGCGGGATCCCGAGTTGATCGAACGGGCGGCCGTCAGCGCTGCGGCTCTGGCCGACGCGAGTGACTCCTACGAGAGCCGCTACTGGTTTCACTACATCAACGCGCATCGCTCGATGGAGCGGGGCAATGCGACCGAATTCGTCGGCGACAGTCTCAGCCTCTGGATGAACGTCGTCGTGCCCCTCGAGGCGCCCTTCGGCACCCTCGAGTCGCTCTCGCTCTCCAATTCGCCCTCGACGGGCTTCGTTTCCGCGCTTCCCTACGTCTTCGAGAACGTCTCGCGGATGATCCTGATCCGAAGTCAGGAGATGGGCCTGCGACGCAGCCTCGATCCGCTCGCGATGATCGTGCGTCTGCTCCACGAGGGCCGGGTCGGCGCCAACCCCGAGGTGATCCCCGAGGCCGCATCGTCCCTGAGCTACCTCGACCGCATCGTCGCACGCCTCGACGGGCCGGAGTCCGACTCGGGCAGTCTCACCTTCACCTTGCTCCTCTTCGAGGCCGGCAAGTACCACGACCAGGCCCGCGGCCTGCTCGCCAGCGAGGGGTTCAGCGAGAAGACCCTGAAGGCGATCAGCGTCGCGAGTGGCGCGTACAAGAGCGCCCTCGATCAGGCGATGACGACCCAGGGCGAGGCGGCTGTGTACATGCGCGTGCTACGTCAGATCGGTGAGATCGCCGCAGCGAAGCAGCGGCTCGTCGTCGATCCCTACGTCGAGACGCCCTTTACCATCGAAGGCGCGATCGCGATCTACGACAAGCTTCACCGGGCCTCCGAGGACGATGGCTGGAAGGACGCCGGCTTCCGCCGGGTCGGCCACGAGGCCTATCTCAGCACGCTGCGCGGACTCTGGGAGGAGATCCAGGAATCCTCCCTCAATGCCGCGGACCACTACCTGGCTCGCAGCCTCGCCGCGACCGAAAAACAGGACGAGTTCGTACGCGGCGCAGCTCAGACGTATACCCGTTATCTCGCCCTCTTCGAGAAGTACGTCGGCGACGACGAGACGGATCTGATCCCCGACTCGGCCTACTTCGCCGCCTACGAGGCTGCCAAGGGCTATGGCGACGCCTTCACGAACTTCGCCTCCCGCAACGCCACCGCGAGCGAGATGGAGGTCGTGACCCGCCGCTACCTCCAGGCGATGCACGACTATCCCTTCGACCCGCATATGTGGCCCGCCTTCGCGGCCTCTCTCGAGCGGCTCGGCCGCAGCGGAGAGTACCTGGGGCTCGCGCGACCGGTCGCCGACTCGGTGACGCGATCACGCCACGTCAATTCATGGATCAACAACGAGAAGCCCGGCCACGAGGACATCTCGGTGCTGCGGCGCGCCCTCTCCGACGATCTCGTATTGATGTACCT
>CBDUYG010000542.1:0-3226 GCA_965371385.1 uncultured Myxococcales bacterium
GCTCACATCCGGAAGACGCCGAACGTCGTGTCTTCGATGGGCGCGTTGAGCGAGGCGGAGATCGCGAGCCCGAGCACCCGCCGCGTATCCGCCGGCGCGATGATCCCATCGTCCCAGAGCCTCGCGCTCGCGAAGCTGGGCTGCCCCTCCTCCTCGTAGCGAGCGCGGATAGGCGCCATGAAATCCTCGCGCTCGTCCGCGCTCCAGCTCTCGCCGCGCCGCTCGAGGTTGTCGTCCCGCACGGTCGCGAGCACGTTGGCCGCCTGCTCACCTCCCATCACGGAGATCCGCGCATTGGGCCAGGTCCACAGGAATCGAGGCGAGTAGGCGCGGCCACACATGGCATAGTTGCCCGCTCCGAACGATCCACCGATGATGACGGTGAACTTCGGCACCCTGGCACACGCGACAGCCGTCACCATCTTGGCGCCGTCCTTCGCGATGCCGCCGGCCTCGTACTTCTGCCCCACCATGAAGCCCGTGATGTTCTGCAGGAATACGAGGGGAATCCTGCGCTTCGCGCACAGCTCGATGAAGTGCGCACCCTTGAGGGCCGACTCCGAAAAGAGCACTCCCTGATTCGCGACGATCCCGACCGGATACCCGTGAATGTGCGCGAACCCCGTCACCAGCGTCGTCGCATAGCGCTTCTTGAATTCGTCGAACTCACTGCCGTCGACGATGCGCGCGATCACCTCGGACACGTCGTAGGGTGTCCGGGGGTCCCTCGGGATCACCCCCCCGATCTCCTCGGGATCGAAGAGGGGCGGCTCGGGCTCGCGGCACACCAGCGAGGCGGGCTTGGCGAGATTCGAGTGGCGGATCACGTGACGTGCCTGGTTGAGGGCCTGGTAGTCGTCCAGAGCAAAGTAATCCGCCACACCCGAGACGCGCGTGTGCACGTCCGCTCCCCCGAGCTCCTCGGCGCTCACGACTTCCCCCGTCGCCGCCTTCACGAGGGGCGGGCCGCCGAGAAAGATCGTGCCGCTCCCCTTCACGATGATGCTCTCGTCCGCCATCGCGGGCACGTAGGCGCCGCCGGCCGTACACGAACCCATCACGACGGCGACCTGGGGAATCCCCATTGCGGACATCTCGGCCTGGTTGAAGAAGATGCGCCCGAAGTGCTCGCGATCGGGGAAGACGTCGGCCTGGTTGGGGAGGTTGGCGCCGCCCGAGTCGACGAGATAGATGCAGGGCAGGCGATTCTGGCGCGCGATCTCCTGGGCGCGCAGGTGCTTCTTGACGGTGACGGGGTAGTAGGTGCCGCCCTTCACCGTGGCGTCGTTGCACACGATGAGGCACTCGCGGGACTCGACGCGCCCGATCCCGGTGATGATGCCCGCAGCGGGGATGTCGTCATCGTAGAGCCCATGAGCGGCGAGCTGGGAGAACTCGAGAAAAGGAGAGCCGGGGTCGAGGAGGTGCCGGATACGGTCCCGAGGCAGAAGCTTCCCGCGCGCCAGATGACGAGCGACGCTCGCCTCGCCGCCACCGGCGCGCACTCGCTCCACCTCGCGCTCGAGATCCTCGACCAGGCCCCGCATATGGGTCGAGTTGGCGATGAATTCGTCACTGGCGCGATCGGTCTTGCTACCCAGGATCGACATCGATTCGGTCCTTGCCTGGCTTCGACACGTCCGCGTGTCGCCGCGGCCGGAAGTGCGAGCGTGTTGCCCCCTCCTCCCCATCGGAGGAAATCGGCGCGTCAATCGTGCAACAGAATGCCGTCGTTCGCTCCGCCCTGGCTTCGCAGCTCACGACAGCAGGATCGGGGGCAACGTTCCGGCTTGCACACACTCACCCTTCGTCCTCTTCCCAATCTTCCTCTGGATCCTCTTCCTCCTGCCCGTCCCGGCGTCCGAGACTCAGGATCGACGCCGCGAACCAGAAGCCGATCAGCCAGCCCGCCAGACCGATCCAGATATCGAGATCGTCGCGACTGAGACGCACCAGGCCAAAGGCGTAGGCCAGGCTCACGAGGCCGGCGAGCCAGGCGAGATAGCGCGGCTTCATTCCATCCCCTTGCGCATCTGCTATCCCCCTGGCGGCCGCAGCGGAAGCAGGCACGGAACCAACGAGGGCGAGATCTCCTCTATCCTCGTCGGGACGCATCCGAAGTGGGCCCTCGAGAGAGTACGTGAAGATGGTCAGAACGCGCCGTCCATTGGGGTCCGTCCCCAACCCCACCGCTCGCGATTGCCTCCTCAATGGGCTCATCGTGCTCTACGACGACGTCGCCTCCCTGGTGCTGCTGGGGTTCGCGGCCGCGCTGGTGGGCGCGATCGGGCCCGTCTTCTGGTTCGGCGGCGATGCGGCGCGCGCCGGGGCCGTGCTCTTCTACGCCTTCCTGGGCTTCCCTCTCGAGGTCGGCTTCGCGTTCGTCTGCCTGCGCGCGGTGCGCAGCGGCAGCGCCCACTACGAGCATCTCTTCGCGGTGATCTCGAACTATCGCGAGATCGTGCTGGCGGGCATCCTGCTGAGTCTGCTGATCGTCGGCGCGGCGGGCTTCTTCGTGCTGCCCGGCATCTGGGTCTACCTGCGCACGCGCTTCGTCCCCTATCTCCTGATGGAGGACGAGCTCGACGCGGCCAGCGCGATCCGGGAGAGCTGGAAGCTCACGCGGGGAGCCACGGGTCGGATCCTGACGATCAGCCTGGTGGGTTGGCTCAGCTATCTTCTCGGCGGCCTGGTTCTGCTGCTCGGCATCTCCCCCGCCCTCGCGTGGTGGAACTGCTCGATGGCCTCGCTCTACCACTCCCAGGTCGAGCCTCCCGAGGCCTGGCAGGTCGAGGATGCCGAGGTACTCGACGCGCAGCGGAACGAAGTCGCCCGAGAAAACGAGCCGGAGGAATCTTGAATGCCGCCGGGTGATCCAGGAAACGCTCCCGCGTCCGAGACCCGGACCCAGAGCCCGCTCGCCGAGCTGTTGACGCGCTTCGACCTCGAAGAGCTCGATCGCGACCTCTTCCTCGGCCATCCGGGAGACGAAGAGGGACGAATCTTTGGTGGGCTCGTGGCCGCACAGTCCACCATGGCGGTCGGACGCACCGTCGAAGACGGCACCCTTCACTCGCTCCACGCGTACTTCCTGCGGCCGGGGGAGTACGGCCGGCCGATCCGCTTCGTGGTGGATCGCATTCGCGATGGCCGCACCTTCACGACCCGGCGCGTCGTCGCGCTCCAGAACGGCGAAGCGATCTTCAACCTCTCCGCCAGCTTCGCG
>CBDUYG010000543.1:0-3222 GCA_965371385.1 uncultured Myxococcales bacterium
TTCCAGCGCTCACTCATCGCGCCCCTCATCCTGGCGTGCTCGGGTCCCTTCGCCGCCTGGGCAGGGGCGGGACTCGAGACCAACCTCTTCGGGATGTGGACCCTCTCTGCCGTCTATTTTCAAGCGCGCTTCGCGCTGCAGGCCCGGGCAAGGGATCTTCACCTCGGCTTCGCGTCCCTCGTGCTCGGAGCCCTCACGCGACCCGAGGGAATCATGGTCGCCGGGGTGCTTACCCTGGCGGCTCCGTTCTGCCTCGGCGCCGACGCACGACGCCGGCTGGGGAGATGGCCCTGGGCGTATCTGGCGATCTTTCTCGCCTACTTCGGCTGGCGTTGGCTCTATTTTGGATATCCCCTGCCCAACACCTTCTATGCCAAGACCGGTGGCGGGATCGAGCAGGCATTGCGCGGAGCCCACTATGCCGGCCTCTTCGCGCTCCACTTCCTGCTTCCCTGGCTTCCCGTAGCGGCGCTCGCGATCCCCATCCCGCTCCGGATCCCGGCGCAGTTGCGCACTCGACCCCTGCTTCCGCTCGCCGCCGCAGTCGTCGCCACCTACTCGCTCTACATCGTGGCCGTCGGGGGAGACTATATGGCGATGTATCGCTTCTTCGCCCCGATCCTGCCTCTCGTCGCGCTACTCCTGGCCGCAACCGGGGTAGCGGCAATGGAGCGCAGCCCCGCTCACCCGGCAGTGCTGATCGCCGCTGCCTTCGGCGTCGCGCTGCTCGGCAGCCTCTTCCATTCGACTCCTCTCGAGAGCCGCTTCGTGAAGGAGCAGGAGCTCATGCACGGCAACTATCGGGGGATCGAGCTCGAGCGTTGGTACGTCGCGCGCCACGAGCTGATCGGCCGCTTCTTCGCGCGTTACGGCCAGCCGGACGAGAGCATCGCGACCGGTGCGATCGGCGGCATCGCGTACTGGTCCGGGCTGCGAGTCCAGGACACCCATGGAATCGTCGATCCCCACATCGCGCACCGGGGTCGCAGCGAGGGCGCACTCGGCGAAGGGCTGCCGGGACACGAGAAGACCGACTACGCCTACGTGTTCTCGAAGAAACCGACCTTCTACATCTTCAACCGCAAGCTCTTCCCGAGACCCTTCCCCGGACTTCCGTCCCTGACCCCCGAGGTCGACCCCCTCGTGGGCCGCGACTACAAGGTGGGCTCGATCCGGCTCGAAGACGAGGTGAACGAAGAGTCGGGCTACTTTGCCTTTCTCGAGCGTCGGGATCGCAAGCAGAAGTCCGGCAACGAGCCGGCAGCGGGGCGATGACACGACCCGCTGGGAATCGCGAAGCCGGGCTGATAGGATCCGATCGTCGGGAGCCGCGACCGCTGCGCGCCAGCCGGCTCGCGTGAGGCTGCTCGAGATCATCCAAAGCGATCAAGGCGATCGAGGCAATGGGGCATCGAGACGACATGCCGAGCCGAAACATCGACAATCCCATTCGCGCAATCGTGGCCAGCTATCGCCGCCCCGTCATCTGGGCCTACTCGCTCTTGCGCTTCACGATCCTGCGTCAGGTCTTCCTCGACGAGATCGGCCAATACCTCCCGCGCTCGGGTGAGATCCTCGACATCGGCTGCGGGTTCGGACTCTTCTCTCTCTACTTCGCGGCGACTGAGAAGGAACGACGGATCGTGGGCGTGGACAGCAACGCCCGGCGCATCGAGTACGCGCGCCAGAGCGCACGCCGGCTCGGGCTCGACAATGTCGAATATCACGCGGGCGACGCCCTCGAGTGGGAAGGTGGCCGGCGCTTCGATGCCGTTTATCTACTGGACCTGATCCATCACCTGCCCCGGGAAGAGGTCCCGGATTTTCTCGAGCGGATTCGCGGCTTGATTCGTCCCGGTGGTGTCCTGCTCATCAAGGACGTCGAAGATCGACCGCGCTGGAAGGTGGGGTTCACCCTGCTCCTCGATCGCTTGATGGTGGGCAAGGAGCCGATCTACTACTGGCCCGAGACCGAGCTCTCATCGCTGCTGCGCGGCCTCGGCTTCGAAGTTCGGCGTCATCGCATGAAGGACTTCCTTCCCTATCCCCACATCCTCTACATTGGCCATCTCCGCGAGGACCCGAGCGCTTCGGATGCGGGCTGAGCGAGTGCCGAAGAGGGGATGAGGTGGGGATGACGGCACGCGAGAGCGCGAGCTCGGGCCTCCGGCGCCCCTCCCGGCTGGCGATCGGGCTGCTGCTCCTCTTCTTCATCAATGCCCTCGCGATCAACTGGGCCCTGCCCCGATTACCGTGGCAACGCCAGCAGACCACGACCCTCGACTATACGCAGGTCTTCTTCGAGAGGGCCGCCCACAGCGACTCGTGGAAGCCGATGCGCACCGCCCTCTTCTTCGTCGACGAGCCGCGCAAGAAGCCCCTCTATACCGTCGTCTACTTCGAGAACAACGTGCGCTTCCAGTATCCGCCCTCGAGCCTCTTGATCTTCGAGGGCCTGCGCGCGCTCCCCTTCGACGATCCGATCGGAAACGATGTCCTCAACGGCATCTCGTGGTGGGCCATCCTGCTCCTCGCGGCCGCCGTGGCCCGCATCTTCCATCTATCTCGCAAGAGGTTCGGGACCACTTCGGCGTCAACGACCGATGAGGTCATCTACGCCGGCCTCGCGCTCCTCTTCACCCTGAGCTTCTACCCGGTGGTTCGCGGCTACTACCTCGGGCAGATCCAGATCTGGATCGATCTGCTGATCGCGGGGATCGTATGGGCCTGGCTCGAGGAGCGAAGGCGCCTGGCGGGCGTGCTCCTCTCGTTCATCTGCGTCATCAAGCCGACCCTCGCGCTCGTCGTGATCTGGGCCGTCCTGCGCCGGCACTGGGACTTCGTCATCGGCTTCGCGATCCCGATGTCGTGCTTCGCCCTGCTCGCCCTCGGTTTCTACGGCTGGGACAACCACGTCGACTACCTCGGCGTCCTCTCCTACATCTCGCGCCAGGGCGAGGTCTTCCACCCGAATCAATCGATGAACGGGCTCCTGCATCGCCTTCTCGGCAACGGCAACTCCCTCGAGTGGGAGCGGAGCACGCTGGTGGCCTACAACCCTTGGGTCCATGCGGGGACGGCCGTGAGCTCCATCGCCCTGCTCGGATTCGGTCTGTGGGCGGGACTCAGCCGGGAGCGGAGGCTCGAGCCGATGGATCTCGCGATCGTGATCCTCTGCTCGACTCTCGCGGCTCCGACCGTCTGGACCCACCACTACGGGGT
>CBDUYG010000544.1:0-3220 GCA_965371385.1 uncultured Myxococcales bacterium
ATCGTGTTGGTGGGATTCACGGCGGCCGAGGTCACGAAGATGCTTCCATCGATGATGAAGAGATTCTTGACGTCATGGCAACGTCCCCATTCATTCACCACCGATGTGCTCGGATCGCTTCCCATTCGTGCGGTGCCCATGAGGTGCCACCCCGCCGGAGGCAGCGGAGCTTCGGAGCTCATCTCCCTGGCTCCGGCCGCCTCGAGGATCTCACTCCCCCGGGCGACGCCATGCTCGAGCATCTTCAAGCTGTTCTCGCTCAGGCGATACTCGATTCTGGGTGCCGGAATGCCATCGCCGTCGACCAGATCCGGATCGAGGACGACCCGGTTGTGGGCCTCGGGCAGATCCTCGCAGATGAACACCAGGCCGGCGGTTCGATCCCAGATCTTCCGGTACGCGTCGTGGTGCCCCGCTCCCCAGGGAAGGCGCCCCGATGACATTCCCCAGAGCGCAGTCGAGACGGGCCCCATGCCGCGCAACATTTCGAAGGAGTACCCGCGCACGAATCCCCGGGACTGATCCGTCTCGTAGAACTCCTGGCTCATGATGCAGCAGCCGGTCGGGCCCTTGTAGCCCTCGAGCGGCTCGTCGAAGAGACCCGTCACCATGCCATAGGGATGAAACATCAGGTTTCTTCCCACGAGTCCGCTGCGATTCGCGAGCCCGTCGGGGAAGCGCTTCGATGCGGAGTTCAAGAGCAGGCGTGGCGTGCCCACTCCGTTGCAGGCGACGATGACGATCTCGGCCTTCTGCCTCTTCTCTTCCCCGCTCGCGTCGTAGTAGATGACGCCATCCGCCATGCCGCTCTCGTCGAGGGTAATCTCGCGCACCCGGCAGTGCGTTCGCAGCTCCACCCCTCGCCGCACCGCGGCAGGCCAGTAGGTGACGTCCGTGCTCGCCTTGGCGCCCTGGGCACAGCCCGTGAGGCACGGTCCCAGATTGATGCAGGCGGCGCGGCCTTCATAGTCCCGGGTCGCGATCGCGCTGTCCGAGGGCCACCAATGCCAGCCCAGGCGATCGAATCCCGTCGCCAGGGTCTGGCCGAGCTTTCCCAGGGCAACCGGGGGCAGCGGCACCTCTTTGGGCGGATAGGCTGGATCGCCGCTCAGCCCGGAGGTCCCCATCATGCGATCGTTCTCGGCGTAATAGGGCTCGAGAAGCGAGTAATCGATCGGCCAATCGTCAGCCACGCCGTCGAGTGTCTGGACACGAAAATCAGAGGGATGCATGCGGGGGAAGTGAGCGGCGTAGAGGATCGTCGATCCGCCGACCGCGTTGAAGTTCGATATCGAGATGGGAGATTCCGAATCGTTGATCGGGTAGTCCTCACGGCGGCCCCGAGAGTTCGGGCTGAAGCCGAAGTCCCCGAAGCGACGCATCTCCCAATCCATCCCGGTGCTGGGGTATTCGGAGGGATCCATCCAGTCGCCCTGCTCGAGGCAGACGATCCGCATCCGGGTGTCCGCGAGGCTCCACGCCATCGCTGCACCGGCTGCGCCGGCGCCGACGATCAGCACATCGACCGGCACCTCCGAACTCTCGGTCATTCACTCCTCCCGTTACGATCCTGCGTTCCCAGGCACACCGATTAACCGATGCACCGATACACCGACTCCTCCGAGGTGGTACGCTTCCCATCGCCCGGGAGGAGGGGCCGTCATGGGATTCTACGAGAACCGCGTACTTCCGCACGTCATCGAGCTGGCCTGCGGAACAAAGCCGATCAGCAAGCAACGCGAGAAGATCGTTCCTCGCGCTGAGGGCCGAGTGCTCGAGGTCGGCATGGGTTCCGGACACAACATCCCCTTCTACGACCCGGATCGGGTCGAGATGGTGTGGGGGCTCGAGCCGTCCGAGGGGATGCGCCGCAAGGCCCAGGTGCGCCTCGCCCAGGCGCCCTTCGAGGTCGAGTGGCTCGATCTTCCGGGTGAGGAGATTCCCCTCGATGACGACAGCGCCGACACCGTGCTTCTCACATTTACCCTGTGCACGATTCCGGACTACAGGGCCGCCCTCGCCCAGATGAGGCGAGTGCTCAAGCCCGGCGGGCGGCTGCTCTTTTCCGAGCACGGTGCTGCGCCCGACTCCGGTGTTCGCAAGTGGCAGGACCGGGTCAATCCGATCTGGAAGAAGGTCGCCGGGGGGTGCAACATCAATCGGCAGGTGCCCGAGGCCATCAAAGAGGCGGGCTTCGCGATCCAGGAGTTGGATACGATGTACCTGCCCGGGACCCCCAGCATCGCGGCCTTCCAATACTGGGGATACGCGACCCTGGCCTGAAGAGCCGGCCCGCGTCTCGTAATCCGGCCACCGGGCCGCGCCGGCGTCGGGGCGACGTCGACGAGTCGCGATCGAGGAACTCGACTGCTCGACTGGAAGCCGAGTGCTACTTCTTTCGCTCCCCGTAATCGCCCCATGGCGCGTCACGCTCACGTATCACCTCCCGAAAGCCCTTCTCCTCGAAGGACTCGGCCCAGCGGTACGCCTCCTCGGTGTGACGGGTCATGCCGTCGAAGAAGGTGCCGAACATCTGTGTGGTGCGAAGGCCCATGTTCTCGAAGGCCTGGTTGATGAGCATCTTGTTGAGTGCGAGCTGATTGGCGGGAATGTGCCGGAACCGATTCGCATGCTCCTCGACCCGCTCGGAGAGCTCCGAGGCCGGGAATACGTGGGAGACGAGCCCGATCCGGTGGGCCGTGGCGGCATCGATCGCGTTGCCGCTGAGCAGGAACTGCTTGGCGTGCTCGAGGCCCAGCCGATAGATCCAGAGCATCGTCGTCGGCGTGCCGAAGATGCGCGAAGGCGCATAGCCAATGAAGGCATCATCGGCCATGTAGAGCTGATCGCAGCAGAGCACGAGATCGGTCGCGCCCCCGACCGCAAAGCCGTGGATCTCTCCGATCACGGGCTTCGGGCAGTGCCAGATCTTCATGAAGCGCTCGACGTTGTGATTCATGAACTGATAATCGCGCACGGGATCCCAGGCCCCCTCACGCGGCTGCGGGGACGGCGCGTCGTAGGGGCTTCCCCAGCCCCCTTCCCCGCCGGCGACGAGATCATATCCCGCAGTGAGGACCCGGCCCTTGCCGCGAATCACGACGGCCCGCACGCTGCGCGCGGCCGTGGCGGCATCGATTCCGTCGGCGATGCCCTGCACGACCTGCTCCGTCAGGGTATTGAGCTTGGCGGGTCGTGAGATCGTAATGATCGCGATCGC
>CBDUYG010000545.1:0-3218 GCA_965371385.1 uncultured Myxococcales bacterium
CCGAAGAGACCGAGATCCAGCCGGCCTCGACCAGTCGATCGTAGGCTTCCTTGAAACCGGGTGGTGTGACGACCTTGCCGTCGACGAGCCGAGAACCCTCGCGATCGCCGACGGCGTTGAGTGGAGAGATCACCTCGGACATGAACTTTCCCGCTTCGGCGAGCAGGCCGATGATCAGATCCTCGTCGAAGGATTCGAAGCGAGGATAGCCGAGCAGCTCGGGAAGCTTCGCGTGATGCCGCAGGGCGAAGCGAATCTCTTCGAGGGGGGGATGATACTCGCCCATTTTCGGTTTCCTCTTCTGGCTCGGTTCATGATCGCAACCGGTAGCCGAGCCGCCGCGACGGCCGACGGATCTGGCGCCGCTCGGGAAACGATAGCTCCCGGCGCCCGGGACTTGTAGGGCAGGGGATGCAGGGGCTGAATGGATTCAGGATGCTATGTAGCGCCTTCGAGTGAGAGGTGACGATGGATCGCGATGATGCCGAGGTGGATCGAGACGGCCCCATGCCGAGTGCCGGAGGGATTTCCAATCGCGCTGCCCTGGTCGCCGTCCTGACCGCGTTCGCAGTCGGGATCGTCACCTCCCTGGCGCTTCGATCTCCGAGCCCTCGCGCCGGTGCGGTCGGGCCGGGCGCGATGGAAGAGCGTCACCACTGGAGGCTCCCGGTGGCCTTCGGCACCCACCTCCCCGCGCTCGGTGACAACGCGCTCTTCATCTCCGAGCGGGCCCGCGCGGTGTCGGGGGGCTCTCTCGTGCTCGAGGTGTTCGAGCCGGGTGAGGTCGTTCCGCCCTTCAGCATCACCGAGGCGGTGAAGGAGGGAAAGGTCGAGTCGGGTTATACCTGGCTCGGATACGATCAGGGCCGCATCCCCGCCTCGGTGCTCTTCGGTGCCGTTCCCTTCGGCATGGAGCCCTGGGAATACATCGCCTGGTGGAATCACGGCGGGGGCCGGGAGCTGGCCGAGGATCTCTATCGGGCCTACGAGATCCATCCCCTTCTGTGCGGTTTGATCGGCCCGGAGTCGGCGGGCTGGTTTCGCAAGGAGATCCGGAGCCTCGAGGACATCCGCGGGCTCAAGATCCGCTTTGCCGGGCTGGGCGGGATGGTGATGCAGGAGCTCGGTGCTTCGGTCACGATGCTTCCAGGGGGAGAGATCTTCCAGGCGCTCGAGAAGGGAGCGATCGACGCGACCGAGTTTTCGATGCCGGCGATCGACGAGCGCCTCGGCTTCGACCGGGTCGCCTCGATCAACTACTACCCCGGCTGGCACCAGCCCTTCACGGCGTTTCATCTGATCGTTCACCGCGAGTCGTGGCAGTCGCTCTCCGCCACCCAGCAGGCCGTTCTCGAGACGATCTGCGATGCGGGAGTGACCCGGAACCTCGCGCGCGGGGAGGCGCTGCAGGGAGAGGTGATCCGGAGATTTCGCGACAAGGGCGTGAAGACGCTGAGCCTCCCCACCCCGGTGCTGCGGGAGCTCGAGGCGGTGACCCGGCGCGTGCTCGACGAGCAGAGCGAGCGTGATGAGAACTTCGCACGGATTCTGACCTCCCAGCGCCGGTTCTCGCAGGCCTACCAGGAGTGGAAGCAGCTGGGCTTTCTGCCCAGGGACTTTTAGTTGACAACGGATCATCAAGCGACCGGGCGGCGAGCCCTCCCGGCTGGAGCAAGGATGTGAGCGATGCGCCCGAGCTGACTGCGATCGAAGCCCCGGTCTACCACGTCGAGCTTCCGCACACGCGCGTATCGCGATTCATCGATGCCTGGATCCGGCGGGTGGGCGACGCCGTCTCGTGGCTCTGGGTCGTTCTGCTCGCCGTGATCGTGCTCAACGTCGTCATGCGTTACGTCTTCGCAGAGGGGCGCATCGAGTTCGAAGAGCTGCAGTGGCATCTCTACTCGGTGGGCTTCCTGGTCGGGCTCTCGTACTGCGTGGAGTCCGATGACCATGTCCGCGTGGATTTCTGGCACAGCCGGCTTTCGCTTCGCATGCGGGCCTGGATCGAGCTCTACGGGATCCTGCTCCTGCTGGTTCCCTTCGTCGCGCTGATCCTCGTCTACTCCATTCCCTTCGTCGCCTATTCGTACGAGAGCGCCGAGGTCTCGGTTGCGCCCGGTGGGCTGCCCCTGCGCTGGCTCATCAAGTCGGCCCTTCCCGCCGGCTTCCTACTCCTGGCCCTCGCGACCTTCTCCCGCCTGCTTCGGGTTTCGAGCCTCCTCTTCGCTACCCCGCGACCCCTGCCCAAAGAATCGAGGAGCTGAGAGCTTGGCTTTCAGCGATGTCCTCGTAGTGTTGATGTTCGTCTCCTTCGTGGGACTCATCATGACGGGGTTCCCGATCGCGTGGGTGTTGGGAGGGCTCGCGGTCTTCTTCTCCGCGATCGCAATCATCGCCGACATCGATCTCGGCCAGTCGATCGGCGTCGATTGGGCCTATACCTCGCTCTCGGTCGATCGCATCTGGAGCCTGATGAACAACTGGGTCCTGGTCGCGCTGCCGATGTTCATCTTCATGGGGCTGATGCTGGATCGTTCGGGGATCGCCGGTGATCTGATGCGGGACTTCGCTCGGCTCTTCGGCCGGGTGCGCGGTGGGCTGGCGATCACGGTGGCGTTGATCGGGATCCTGCTCGCGGCGTCGACCGGGATCATCGGTGCCTCGGTGGTGCTGCTCGCCCTGCTCGGGCTGCCGGTGATGCTCGAGCAGGGATACGATGCGCGCCTCGCCGCGGGGACCGTGGCGGCGGTCGGCACGTTGGGGATCTTGATTCCGCCGAGCATCATGCTGGTAATGATGGCCGACCGCCTGGCCATCTCGGTGGGCGATCTCTTCCTGGGGGCGTTCTTTCCGGGCGTTCTCCTGGGTACGCTCTACGTGCTCTACATCCTGGTCTACGCGCGTTTGCGCCCGGAAGTCGCGCCCCTCTCGAAGGATGCGCCGCCCGTCGATGCGCGCATCGTGCTCGGTGTCGCGATCTCGATCATGCCTGCCCTCGCGCTGATCTTCGCCGTTCTGGGCAGCATCTTCTTTGGGATCGCCACCCCGACGGAGGCTGCCGGTGTGGGGGCCCTCGGCTCGCTTCTGCTGGCCTGGGGAAAAGGCCGGTTGGGCATCGAGGTCTTGAGAGGAGTCGCCCAGGGAACGAGCCGAACCACCGGCTTCATCTTCGCCATTCTGCTCGGCGCGACCGCCTACTCGCTGGTGCTTCGCGG
>CBDUYG010000546.1:0-3214 GCA_965371385.1 uncultured Myxococcales bacterium
CTACGACTCCGGCTGGATGACCTTCGACTCGGCCAGGGACCAGTAGCCGCGCAGGTTGGTGATCTTGCCCTCGTCGTTGATGCGATAGGTGAAGATTCCGTGGACGAGCATCGTGATGCCATTGGGGAACTTCGTCGTCAGCGTCAGGACGTGCGCCGACTCCTTGTCGGACGCAAAGGACTCGTGGGCCTCGATCTCGATGTTCGTGGGGGCGATGTTCTTGTCGTAGAACTCGGAGAGCGCGGCCTTGCCCTGCATCCCCTTGCCCGTCGGGTTCGTGGGTGCGATGCCGATCGGGTCCTCGACACAGACGTCGTCCGCCATCAGGTCGAGCCAGCCCTGCTTGTCCTTGGCCATCACGCAGCGCCACGAGTTGCGGGACGCCTGAATCGCGGGGTGGACTTCACTCATCGTGTTCTCCTCAACGGTGCCGGGTACGGGTTGGCGGACACCGGAATCCTAGCCCGATTCATTCGTGAGCACTCTTGCCGCCCTCGCGACGAGCTCCACCGATAATCCGCACCAGCGCGTCCCTACATCCCCACCGTCTCGGCGAAGCGCTCCATCACGCGCTTCTTCACGTCGAGGCTCGCGGGATCCTCGTCGTCCTTCAGCCAGGGAGTGCGGCCCCAGGGTGTGATCATCCAGGGAAGCGTCATGTTCTTCGTGATTCCCTTCTCCTCGAACTCCGCCACCGTCTCGTCGTCGAGGTGGCCGATCAGGCTGAAGCAGATATCGAAGGGCTCGTCGGCCTTGCCGAACTTCTCGCGCCTCTGCTTCAGATCCTCCACCGTCTCGAGTAGCTGGGGCTTGATCTGGGGAATTCCGAGCCAGCCGTCGTTCTCCGCGGCCCGGCGCAGGGCGGCGTTGCTCGCACCGCCCGACCAGACGCGAATCGGCTCGTCGGGGACGGGGGAGAGGAGCGCATCCCGAACCTGGAAGAACTCGCCCTCGTGCTCGACCGGCTTGCCGGTCCAGAGCTTGCGCATCAGCGCGATCGTCTCATCGAGACGGCGGCCCCGCTGCTTGAAATCGAAACCGAGGAGCTCGTACTCCTCCTTGATCCAGCCCGCCGAAACGCCGCAGATCATCCGATTCTTCGAGATCACGGCCGCGGTCGCGACGGACTTGGCCGCCGTGAAGGGATCGCGCAGAGCCGCGAGGAAGATATTGGTCGAGAAGCGGATGCGGGACGTCACGGCCGACATCGCGGCCATCGTGATCCAGCAATCGGGCCAGGGGGTATCGTCCGGCCACCACATCTTGCCGTCCGGCGTGTAGGGATACTTCGACTCGATGTTGAGGGGCATGATGAGGTGGTCGGCGAGAGAGATCCCGCTGTAGCCGATGTCCTCGGCGAACCTCGCGATATCGAGGTATTGATCCACCTCGGGGACGTTCACGAGCGAAAGCCAATGCTCCAAGAATCACTCCTCGCCGGCCCGACCCTCCGAGCGGTGGGAGCCCCGCTGAGCGGTGGGCCCCGCGAGCGGCGGGAACGAGCGGCCATCGTTTGAAAACGTTGGGAGTGGCCTGCGCCCCTCAGACGTGCTCGAGGCCATGCTCCGAGCAATAGGGAAGCAGAATCACGACCGAGGTTCCACTGCTGGAATGGCTCTCGATCTGCACCTCGCCGCCCTGGTTGTGGAGCAGGAGGCGCGCCTCGGAGATCCGCATGGCGTGCTCCGGGAAGCGGCTGCTGAAGAAGGGCTCGTCGATGACGCGGTGAGCCCCGCTCCAGGGCGCGCTGCCGGTATCGTGCACCTCGAGGAATGCATATTGCCCATGGGGCAGTCCACTCCACAGGTCTCCGCAATAGAGCGGCCCGTCGCCTTCACCGAGGATTCCGGTCCACATCGTAATGGTGCCCCAACCGCGGCCAATGGAGCCGGCCGCGCGACAAATTGCGCGGCCCACCAGCGACTCCAGGAGCGACTCGTCCGCGAGCACGAGGGGCACTTCCTCATCGAGGGAGAGATCGAAGGAGGTCATCGGCTGCAGGGCGTCTTGATATCGCTCCGCCATTCGCATCGCCAGCGCACTGAGGTCGACCTCGGCGAGGCCGGCGCAGGTCTCCGCACGTTTGCGCTCGCTGACGTCGCTCGCGGTCGCCATGAAGTCCGTCACGTCGCCCGACCGATCCATCAGGGGCTCGACCCGAAGATGGACCCAGATCTGCCGACCGTCGGGCGCCTGCAAGGGGACGTCGATCTCGCAGACCTTGTTCTCGCGGAAGCATGCCCCGACCAGATCGACTACCCCCGGCTCGATGTCGACCATCTCGATGAAATCGCCAACGGGCTTGGAGATGAATCGCTCGATCGGATATCCCGTCACTCGAGCCCAGGCCGCGTTGGCCCACTCGATCACGCCGGCCCGATTCCCTACCACGATCGCGAGCTCACTGTTCTGAGCACCCTCGGCGAGCTTGCGAACGATTCGACGGAAACCTCCAGCATCCTGCTGCGATTGCATGGCGATCATCTCCGGCTGCCCGATGGTAGGCGGGCAGCATTGGCTGTGTGTGGGGGAGTGGAGATCAGCCTAACACGGATGAGTCGCACACCCGACGGATCGCGTGGGACAATCGTCAGACTCGAAGCGGGGATAAGTCGGAAAAGCAGTCCCGGGGCGCGCTCAGCGGGCTCTGAGAGCGGCCAGGACCCGGATGCGGCCGGGTGCGGGCCGGGTTATCGTGAGCCCGCCGCAGAGTCGAGTATCGAAACCCCGAGACCAATGAATTGACGAGCCCTCCCGACGATAGCCGTCGTCTTCCCACGCGAACGGTCTCCTATTACGGTATCGGGCAAGCGGCCGAAGGCATAACGAACCACACCCTCACGACCCTCCTCCTCTTCTATTACACCTCGGTGATGGGGCTGCCCGGGTCCCTGGCGGGCGCCGCCTTGATGATCGGGCTCTTCTTCGACGCCGTCACCGACCCCCTCGTCGCCGTGATCTCGGATCGCACCCGATCGAGCCGCGGGCGCCGCCATCCCTTCATGTACGCGTCCGCGATTCCCCTCGGCTTCTTCCTCTATATGGCCTTTGTTCCTCCCCTCGGACTTTTCGAGCGGATGGGAATCGACGAGGCCGTCCTCCTCTTCGCCTGGCTCACGGCCTCCGTGGTTCTGACCCGCGCCGCCCTCACACTCTTCCACGTCCCCCACATGGCCCTCGGCGCCGAGCTCTCCGATGATTTCGACGAACGCAC
>CBDUYG010000547.1:0-3213 GCA_965371385.1 uncultured Myxococcales bacterium
CTCGGTGCTCTCGGCGGTGGACTCGGTCCGTGTCGTCTATCCCTTGAGCTGGCAGTACGATGACGCTCCCGCTCGCCTGGCCGAGCGGCTCGGCCTCGCCGACGGCGAGCGCTTCTACTCGGGCCTCAGCGGCACCACTCCGCAGCAGCTCGTCAATCGCGCGGGCGCCGAAATCCTGGCCGGTGAGCGCGAGATGGTGCTGATCGTCAGCGGCGAGGCGCTGGCCGAGAAGAAGCGGCTCAGGAAGGCGGGGAAGAAGCCCGAGTGGAGCCACCCTCCCCAGGAGAAGCGCGGGATGCCCTTCGACGATCCCTTTCATCCTGCGGAGATCGCCCATCAGGTCTTCCAAGCCTATCTCACCTTCGCGATCTTCGACGTGGCGCGGCGTGCGCACCGGGGCCTCGAGCCGGAGCAGAATCGCGAGCAGGTCGGGCGGCTTCTCTCGTCATTGACGAAGGTCGCAGCCGGGAATCCCAACGCCTGGTTTCCGCGTGAGCGTTCTCCAGAGGAGCTGATCGACGTCACCCCCGACAATCGCATGGTCGCCTACCCCTATGCGAAGAACATGGTGTCGATCATGGACATCGACATGGCGGCCGCGATTCTGGTGACGAGCCACGAGAAGGCCGATGCCCTCGGTGTTCCAAGCGATCGGCGCGTCAATCTGCGTGGTTGGGGCTATGCCCAGGATCCCGCCTATGTCGCCGAACGCGACGAGATGTGGCGTTCGCCCGCCATGAAGGCGGCGAGCGACGCGGCCCTCGCCGGCGCGGGGATCGGTATCGACGACGTCGCCTACCTCGACCTCTACAGCTGCTTCGGAAGTTCGGTCAACTTTGCGACCGATGCCCTCGAGATCCCCGCCGATGATTCACGCCCCCTCACGGTGACAGGCGGTCTTCCCTACTTCGGAGGCGCGGGGAACGGTTACGTGAGCCACTCGATCGCGACCATGGTGGAGAAGCTGCGCGAAGACAGCTCGGCCAACGGACTCGTGAGCGGGGTGGGGATGCACATGCAGAACCACGTCTTCGGCGTCTACTCCGCCACTCCGGGTGCCGTCGTCCCGCCCGATGCTGCGTCGGTTCAGGCTGCTGCTTCGTCTACCGCGAAGAGGGAGATCCGCGATACCGCGACCGGGCCGGCGTCGATCGCCGCCTACAGCGTCGTCCACGGCCGGGAAGGTCCGCTCTCGGCCCTGGCCGTCTGCAACCTCCCCGACGGCGCGCGCTGCTACGCCAGGTCGGAGGACCCATCCCTGATGGCGGCGATGGAGGAGGAAGAGTGGGTGGGGCGTGACGTCGAGCTGGTCGATGGCGGCAACAAGGTCAATCTGATCAAGGCGTAGATGATCGAGAGTCTCCCCGGCTCCGCCGATGGCCGCACGTACGAGAGCGCAAAATGGCACGTACCTATGGCGAAATGACCGTCGGGATCCGAGAACCGCCTCGCGCTCGTCATTGATAGGCCGCTGTTCGAGGCACTCGAAATCGACGCCGATACCGAACTCGAGGGTAAGAAGTTCAGTCTGCGTTTTCAGCTCTGCATTTTCAGCACGTCTGACAACACGCGGTATGATAAGAGATGGGAATGAGGTGCAAATCGTCCCGATCCGGAGACGAGACGCGGTCACCGTTCACGCTTCTCCCGCCGACGCTGCAGCCAGAGCAGGAGCCCGGAGCCCGAGACGAGCTGCAGCGCCAGACCGGGCTCAGGCACGGGTTCTGAAGTCAGCGCCATGATGTCGTCACGATAGACGGCGAGGTCCACGGCCCCGGTCCAATTTCCGTAGAGGGCGCTGCTGTTGCTCTGGCCTTGATAGCCTCCGATCACGTAGAGGATTCCGGCCAGCTCCCAATTCCCCGAGCTGTTCTTCGCAAAGACCCCACCTCCCGAGTCGCCGTCCGCCGCCTGGGACTCGTCGGCCGTTCCGTTCGGCTCGCCCGGTGCGTCGAAGACCATGTAGAAGGCCTCCGTATCGAAGGGATCCCCCGGCCAGTACCCCACGACTTCGTTCGTTCCCCAGCGCATGCTCTTCGTCGAGGCCCAGTCGTAGCCTTCGATCGGAGTGCCGGGCGGATCGGGGGGCGGAGTCCAGACGAGTGGATCGTCGGTGTCGGTGAAGACACCTCGATCTCGTCCCCGGCCGATCAGCTTGACGCCGCCAGCGGGCAGCGTCGTCTGCGAACGAATCGAAAGCTCGGGAAGGCTCGGCATGGGGTAGATGCCGTAGACCTTGAGATCGATCGGGGTACCGGCTGCATCCTCGAGCCGGACCTCGGTACCGTCGACGACGTCGTAGTATTCCCCCTCGAGCAGGACACGCCTGGTCGCGACGTGGTTCGCGGTGAGAATCCAACCGTTGCGAAGATAGACCCCCGAGTTCCCCCCGATCCTGGCGACGTGGTCCCACCCCGGGTCGTCCACCGGTGCCGTGGTATTGCCGGTGCCGTCATCCGAGTCGATGATGACGGCGCCGGACGTCGACGCGAGCAGGAGCGCGGCGAGAGCGAGGAGAGAGAGATGGACGGGGGTGCGCATTGGGATTCACCAGCTCAGATTCAGTCGCTACCGATTTCGGGTTGTCTTCTGATCCAATCGGTCGATCGGCCTGTCACCGTACCCGATTCTCGGATCCGCCGAACCCCGGGGCCTCAGCTGCTCCCCCGGGCGAAGAGGCACCTGGCGTCCCTCCGGCGCTACGCTGAACCCCAGGAGGGCGGATACCGTACGTCGAGGGCGACCGGACAAGGATCTTCCATGAGACCGGCTACTCGAGCTTCTGGAACGGCGAGAACGAGTTGAGGCCGACTGCGTTCCCAAGGGATCACAGCGTGCGGCAGCGAGAAGTCGTTGAGAACAAGCACCTCTCGGCCACGACGGACTTCATCAAGGAAAAGCAGCGCGATCTTCTCGAACGCGTCGAGTTCCGCCCGTGGCCTCGCGGTGGCCGGCAAGACGACGCCTCGCTATCTCGACCTGCTTGGTCGACCTGATGGTTGTTCGAAGGCTTTCTCGTTGGCATACGAATACACGCAAGAGGCTCATCAAGTCTCCGAAGGTCTATGTCCGCGACAGCGGCGCGGTTCATGCACTACCGGGCATACGCAGCGGCGAGAGCCTTCTGGCCCGTCGACGCCCCGAAAACCAGATCGCCTCCGGCAACCCCTGGATGATTCACGTTGCGCCGGGACGAACACGTGTGGTAGCTAG
>CBDUYG010000548.1:0-3210 GCA_965371385.1 uncultured Myxococcales bacterium
GGAAGGCCATTGACAGGTGAGCTGAACCACAAGCGCATCGGCGCATGGATCATCGTCGGAGCCGCCCTGCTCTTCTTCGTGCGGCTTGGCGCCAGCGACCTCTGGGCGCCGGATGAGCCACGCTTCGGCGCGGTCGCTGAAGAGCTGCGATCCCTCCCGCGCGGGCCGGTCGATCTCGTCGTGCTTCGCCTCAACGGCGAGGTCTATACCCAGAAGCCGCCGCTCTACTACTGGATGGCGGCTTCGCTCGGCTCGCTGAGGGGGCGAGTGAGCGAGCTGGATGCACGCGTCCCGTCGGCCCTGGCCGGCCTCCTGTGCATCGCGCTCTGCATGCGCTTCGGCCGGGAGCTGAGTGGGCGCGCCACTGTCGGCCTGTGGAGCGCAGCAGTTCTGCTCACGGTATTCCGCTTCGCCCACCTCGCGCGACGGGCCCAGCTCGACGTCCTCCTCACCCTTTTCTGCACGCTCTCCCTCTTCGCCTTCTGGAAGCTTCAGCAGGGAGCGAAGCGACCCCAGCGCTGGATCGCATTGCTGCACGCGGGCCTCGGACTCGCACTCCTGACGAAGGGGCCGGTGGGTCTGCTGCCGATCGCCGTGATGAGCGTCTGGTTGCTCTGGGAGCATCGCGGGAGCGAGATCCGCCGACTCTTTCCGATCTGGGGCTTCGCACTTTCCCTCGGGCCGATTCTCGCCTGGCTGGCGCTGGCCGTGGCCCTCGCGCCCCCAGGCTTCTTTGCGGATGCCGTGGTGGACAACGTCTGGGGCCGCTTCTTCAGCGGCACGTCGCACATCCGCCCCATCTACTACTACTTCTATCAATTCCCGATCGACTTCCTGCCCTGGACCCTGCTCTGGCCCGTGGCGTTCGGCCTTGCCTGGCGTCGCGTGAGAGGAACCGCCGATGCCGACGAAGCCCGCGACTCGGCTGCCACACGCTTTCTCCTCATCTGGGTCGGAGTCCTCTTCGCATTCTTCACCTTCTCAGCCGGGAAGCGCGGCCTCTACCTGCTTCCCAGCTATCCCGCGCTGGCGATGCTCTGTGGGCTGGCACTCGATCGGGGGCTCGAGGGCAGGCAGGCGCTTCCGAGATCGGCGATCTGGTTGCTCGGGTCAGCCACGCTCTTGCTGACCGCTGCCGGACTCGCAGTCGCCCTCTCGGGGGGAATCGAGCTCGAGCGATACCCGGGATTCGCCCTGGACAGGGGATTCGGGCTGCTCCTGGCGGGGATTCCGGTTGTTGCCTGGATCTCCGGGGTCGTACTGGCGAAGAGAGGAGCTTCGGCCTCCTCACGCCTTGCGCCGGCATTTGCGGCCATTCTCGGGGTGGAGATGCTGGTACTGGCCGTGGCGTACCCCGCCTTCGACCCCGAGAAATCCCCCCGTCCGATCGCAGAGGCTGCGGCTGCACTCACACCTCCCGGCCGGCCGGTCGCCGTATACGACCACAGGGAGATGATCGGCGGCGTGGCGTACTACTCGAGGCGGCCGGTCACCCTCGTGAAGTCCCTGGACGAGGCCATCGACTACTTTGCCCGCGGGGGGAGCGCGCTGATCGTCCGTGAGCAGAAGCTCGACTCGCTGACGGGACTCGAGGCCACGGAGTTGCACACAAGCTTTCGGTCCGGCCGCCGAAAGCTGATCCTGCTCGTGCCGGATTCGACTCGGCCGAGCCGTGAGTGACTCGCTCCAGTGGTGCCACATCGACCTGTCGAAGAGTCGCTACTCAGCTCATGACCCCTTGATTTATGTAATGTTTTCAGCATCGGGCCTATCGACTGAACGCCATCTTGGCTAATCTCGGACAGCGTCGCCCCGTGGAGATGGCTCTGCTGGATCCTCCGGTGCAGGCCGGTCGAGGGGACCGGCAACCGGTGGTGGTTGAGAGCCAGTGGATGTTGGTAGATGTTGATAGCTGGTAGCGGTTGGTTGGTAGCTGGTAGCTGTTGATAGCTGGTGGTCATTGATAGCCGGTAGCTGGTGGTTGCTGGTCGATAGTAGTTGGTCCAGAGCGGGTCGAAGACCGGCAAACGATCCAGCAGATCCTGCGAAGGGCTCCACGGATCCAGTCGAAACACGCCACCGGGTACTTTCGCGGGCAGGACAGCAAGCCGTGCGGGCTCGGTGGGACTGACCCGTCAGGCGGGCCACTGCGTCGAGCACTTGGGCTGCTGACAAGCAACTCAGCATTCATGGATGAATGTATAGGAGGAAGAGTCATGGCTGAAACGGCAAAACTTCACATCGGCGACGAGATCATCGAGCTGCCGATCGTCACCGGAACCGAGGGCGAAAAGGCCATCGATATCTCGAAGCTGAGGGAGCAGACCCACTTCATCACCCTCGATCCCGGCTATGCCAATACCGGTTCGGCCCTGAGTTCGATCACCTACATCGACGGCGACGAGGGAATACTGCGCTACCGCGGAATTCCGATCGAGCAGCTCGCCGACAAGAGCACCTTCCTCGAGGTCGCCTACCTGCTCATCTGGGGAGACCTCCCGACCCAGGCCCAGCTCGACGCTTTCACGGAATCCATCCGAAACCACACGATGCTGCACGAGGACATGAAGGCCTTCTACGGCGCCCTGCCGAAGGACGCCCATCCGATGGCCGCGTGCTCGGCAGCGGTCGGCGCCCTCTCGACCTTCTATCCCGACTCCCTCGACCCGCGCGATGATCGACAGGTCGAGATCTCGATCCACCGGCTGATCGCGAAGCTCCCCACCCTGGCTTCCTACTCGTACAAGCACTCGATCGGGCAGCCCTTCATGTATCCGCAAAACGACCTCAGCTACATGGGAAGCTTCCTCCACATGATGTTCGCGAATCCGTGTGAGAGCTTCGAGCCGGATCCCGTGATCGAGAAGGCCATGGACCTGCTGCTGATCCTGCATGCGGATCACGAGCAGAACTGCTCGACCAGCGCCGTGAGGTTGGTGGGCTCGTCGATGGTGAATCTCTTCGGAGCCATCGCGGCCGGCATCAACGCCTTGTGGGGACCGCTGCACGGCGGCGCCAACCAGGCGGTGATCGAGATGCTCGCCGAAATCCGAGACGAGGGCATGACGGGGAGGGAGTTCGTCGAGCGCGCCAAGAGCAAGGACGACACGTCGCGCCTGATGGGCTTCGGGCACCGGGTATACAAGAACTTCGATCCCCGCGCGAAGATCATCAAGAAGGCCTGCTTCGACGTGCTCGAGAAGATGGGCG
>CBDUYG010000549.1:0-3207 GCA_965371385.1 uncultured Myxococcales bacterium
GCGCTCGCGGGGATGGCGCCCGAGATCCCCGCCAGCCCGAGCAGCCCGAAGCCGAGCACGAGCCAGGCGTGGCCCACATGCAGAATCCAGAGGATCGCATGACCCCGGGTCGCAGCGCTGCGCCAGCGGAGCTGGCGCAGGAGAAGCAGCACCGCGGTCCCGAGTGACGCGAATGCGCCGGCCACACTCCCTTCCCAGAAGACCGCCAGCACGGCCGAGAGAAGCAGGGTCGGAATCAAGGCGGCCTCGAGCCGGGGCTGATTTTCGATCTTCGCGTCGATGCCGCTCTTGCGCAGGTAGCCCTTCGTGAAGAGCGGCACGATGCGGCCCGAGATGATCGTCACGAGCACGATCACGAGATAGACCGCGAAGAGCAGCGCCCGCCTCGCCGAGCCGCCGGCCATGCCCATCATCTGGAGGTGCACCGCGAGGTTGGCGAATGCGAGTACGATCAGGATCCCGACGACCGGATAGTTGTGCGGCTTGCGCGCGCGAAAGATGGGCCGTCCCACCGCGCCCGCCAGTAGCGGCATGAAGAGGAGGTCGAGACCAGCGACGAGGCTCGGCGGAAGCGCGGACGCCGTCCAGACCGCGACGCGGCCCGCGAGCCACGCTGCGACGAGCAGCGCAAGAGGGCTGCCCGATAACCGCTGGGTATCGGTCCAGTTGGGCACGGCGGTCAGCAGGAAGCCCGCGATCGCCGCTGCCGCGAATCCGAAGACCAGCTCGTGAGCGTGCCAGAAGAGGGGATTCCAGCCGCCGGGAGTCCCCATCCGGCTGGTGAGCACGAGAGGCCAGATGATCAGGTTCGCACTGGCCGCGAGCCCCGCCGCCAGGAAGAAGGGGCGAAAGCCGGCCTGCAAGAGCGCGATTCGAGGCGTCGACTGCGCCCGATCTGCAAGCGGCGATCCACCTGCTCTCGGCGATCCGCCCGCTCCCGGCAATTCGCTCATCGATTGCGGCTCAGAATCCGTAGGCCTTTCGAAGCTCTTCGTCGTTCTCGGCCAGCATCTTGCCGAGTGCGACCATCACCTCGCACTGCTTGTAGGTGGCGTCGTCCTGCATCTTCCCGTCGATCATGACCGCGCCGCTGCCGTCTCCCATCTCCTCGATCACGCGCTTGGCCCACAGGACCTCGTCGACGGGCGGGCTGAAGACCTTCTTTGCGATGTCGATCTGCACGGGGTGGAGACTCCAGGCTCCGACGCAGCCCATCAGGAAGGCGTTTCGGAACTGATCCTCGCAGGCAACCGTGTCCTTGATGTCGCCGAAGGGGCCGTAGTAGGGGAGGATGCCGTTCGCCGCGCAGGCATCCACCATGCGGGCCATCGTGTAGTGCCAGAGATCCTGTTGAGCGGTGATCCGGGTGGCGTTCTCGTCTGCGTGAGGATCCTCGCGCACGAGGTAGCCCGGGTGACCGCCGCCGACTCGCGTGGTCTTCATGCGGCGGCTAGCCGCCAGATCCGCCGGGCCGAGAGAGAGCCCCTGCATGCGCGGGCTCGCGCTGCAGATCTCCTCCACGTTGGCGACGCCGAGGGCCGTCTCGAGGATGGCGTGAATCATCAGCGGCTTCTTCAGGCCGGCACGCGCCTCGAGCTGGGCCAGCAGGCGATCCATGTAGTGGATGTCGAAGGCTCCCTCGATCTTGGGGACCATGATGACGTCGAGCTTGTCGCCGATCTTCGCCACCAGCTCCGTCACGTCGTCGAGCATCCAGGGGCTGTCGAGGCTGTTGATGCGGGTCCAGAGCTGGCAGGTGCCGAAGTCGGTCTCGCCCGCGATCTTCACCAGGCCTTCGCGCGCGGCGATCTTGTTGTTGGCCTGGACTGCGTCCTCGAGGTTGCCGAGGAGCACGTCGCACCTCTTCGCCATGTCCGGAACCTTCGACGCCATTTTCGGGTTGCTGGGGTCGAAGAAGTGGATCATTCGCGAGGGCGTGACGGGAATCTCGCGCAGGGGCATGGGGGCGCCGAGCGCCAGGGGCTGGAAGAAGTCTTTGGCATTTCGCATGGGGGGTCTCCGTTCGTTCTTTCTTTACGGTTTCGATTCGATTTCGTTCGGGTGCGTTCGGGCAGGCCTCGCACCAGGCGAGGGGAGCTGCTCAGGATTCGTAGAGCTTGATGATCTCGATCGAGCCTTTGGGCGCTTCGGCGAGGCAGAGATCACACAGGGTGCACTCGTCGAGGTTCTCTTCGTCGATCTCGACGCCGCTCGCATTGGCGACGAAGATGCTCACGGGGCAGACCTCCTCGAGCTTCTTCGCGAGCTCGGGATCCTTGGCGACGGCGTCGCTGACCTTCACATCGATGAACAGACCGGGCATGACTACTGGACCTCCTCGAGCCGCTTCTTCAGCAGGTCCGGGATCTCTTCGATGCGCTCCGCAACCGAGATGCCCGCTGCCTCCATTCGCTTGATCTTCTCCGCCGTGGTGTCTTCCTTGCCCTCGACGATCGTCCCGGCGTGGCCGAAGCGCATTCCCTTCATCTCGTCCATGAAGCGTCCGGCCATGAAGGCCACCACCGGGATCCTGCAATCGTTGGCACCGATCCACTCCGCCAACTCCGCCTCCATGCGGCCTCCGGGCTCGGAGTAGATCGCGATCGCGTGGGTCTCGGGATCGGCCGCGAAGAAGGGCATGAGCTCTGCGTACGAGGTGCCGATGATCGCATCGCCTCCGATCGAGACGCAGGTCGATTGGCCGAGGCCCGCGGCGGTGAGGGTGGAGGCGATCTCGGTCGTCATGCCGCCCGAGCGGCTCATCACGCCGATGTTGCCCTGGGTATAGGCCTGGCGAGTATTGGCCGCAGGGCCGCCGACGCCGCCCATCTTGGCCTCACCCGGCGAGATGATGCCGAGGCAGTTGGGTCCGATGATGCGGGCGCCGCGCATCTCGGCGAGCTCGACCATCTGGGCGACCTCCTTGCGCGGAATGTTCTCCGTCACGATCACGATGATCTTGATCCCGTTCTCGAGGGCCTCGAAGGCGGCGTCCTGCGTGAAGCGCGGGGGCACCGAAATGATCGAGCCCTCGACCGGGCCGACCTCGTTCACGATGTCGCGCACGCAGTCGTAGACCTTGACGCCGTAGACGTCCCGCCCGGCCCGGCCCGGCGTGACGCCGCCCACGATCGTCGCGCCGTAGTCGAGGTTCTCGCGGGTGAGGTTCACGGCCTCGCGCCCGGTGATTCCCTGGATGATGAACTT
>CBDUYG010000550.1:0-3205 GCA_965371385.1 uncultured Myxococcales bacterium
CCCCTCGACATCCTGGTCAACAACGCCGCGATGGGGGCCTGGGGAATGCCGAGCCAGGTATCGCTCGCCGACCGGCGCAAGATGCTCGAGGTCAACCTGAACGCGCCGGTGGACCTCGCTCAACAGGTGCTGCCGGGGATGCGCGAAAGGGGTCGCGGCTGGATCCTCAACATCAGCAGCGACTCGGCTCGTCAGCCCAGCGTTCCCTATCGCGATACTCCCGAGGCCGCCCACCTCATCGCGGCCTATGGCGCCACGAAGGCCGCGCTCGAGCGCTACACCGAGGGGCTCGCGCACGAGGTTGCAGCAGACGAGATTTTCGTCAACACGCTGGCTCCGGTGGCCATCGTCCTCACCCAGGAGACGGCCCGCTTCGTGGGACATATCGCAAAGGCGAACCCGGATATGACCGAGCCGGTGGAGGTCATGGTGGAGGCTGCGATCGAGCTCGTGAGTGAGCGGCACGTCGGACGGATCAGCCATAGCCGGCATCTCCTGCACGCGCGCGGGCGTCCCGTACGCAGCCTCGATGGTCGGGAAGTGCTGGGAGACGCCTTCATGCCCGCCGATCTCGAAGCCGTCGTCGCTTGAGCGCCGGAGACTGAACCCGATCCCATGATCTTCCACTTCGACTTCGCCAACTACTTCCGCATGTTGCGCCTCGCCTGGAAGGAGAAGAACCCTCTCGCTCGGCGCTACTACCTCTTCATCCTTCTCTTCTCCGTTCCCCTCGTCTCGAGCTTCCACGCCCTCTGCTTCTTCCTCGACGGACTGCTCTTCCCGCGCCTCTGGCAGACGCGGATCGAGAAGCCCGTCTTCGTCGTCGGGCACGCCCGCTCGGGCACCACCCTCGTCCACCGCCTGATGAGCAGGGACGCGGGCCGCTTCAGCTCGTTCGTCCTCTACGAGCTCTACTTCCCGTCGCTGCTCCAGAAGAAGGTCATCCGCTTCTGCGCGCGGGTCGATCGCGAGCGCCTGGGCGGCTGGATCGAGAAGCGGGTTCGGGCTTGGGAGGAGAAGCGCTACGCGGCGGTGCGCGCCGTGCACGAGATGGGACTCACCCAGCCCGAGGAGGACGACATCGTCTTCTACTACTCCCTCGCATCGGGCTTCTGGATCACCAAGATGCCCTACATGGGGGATCTGGATTTCTACTATGTGGATCGCTGGAGCGAACGCAAGCGGCGACGGTTGATGCGCTTCTATGCGGATTGCGTCCGTCGTCAGCTCCTCCTGAACGGCGAGAACAGGATCCACCTCAGCAAGAATCCCATCTTTGCGGGTCGCGTCGAGGCGCTGATCGAGGCCTTTCCCGACGCTCGGATCGTGGTCCCCATTCGCAACCCCAACGAGACGATTCCGAGCCTCCTCGAGTTGGTTCGCAGGGGCTGGAAGAGCCTCGACTGGGACCCCGAGCGCGTAGACCACTGCCTGCAGATCCTCGCCCGCCAGTCCTTCGACACCTACCGTCATCCCCTCGAAGTGCTGGCGAGGCATCCCGAGACGCCCCAGGCCGTGGTGGACTATCGCGATCTGGTCGCGGACCCGGCGGCCGCGATCGAGCAGATCTACCGTGAGCTCGACATCGAAATGACACCGGAGTATCGCGAGCTGCTGCTCGCCGAGGAGAAGCGGGCGAAGAAGCACGTGTCGGGACACTCCTACAGTCTGGAGGCGTTCGGTCTCGAGGCGGACGAGATTCGCAGCCAGCTCCCGGATCTCTTCGAGCGTTACGGGTGGGACTCCGAATCCGAAGGAGGCGAAGCATGAGTGAGACGAAGCAACCCGAGTCGAGTGGCGCGCAGGCCGAGCTGCGAGCAGCCTGGGACGACATGCTGGCGGATCTCGCCCGGGCGCGGGATGCGATCGACCAACCGGCTCTCATGCCCGCGCCGGCCAACGATCGCAACCTCGCCGAGGGCTACCGCTACCTCATGGGCTTCATCCACAGCGGTGTCGAGCGAGCCTTCCATGAAGACACGAGCCATCCCTTCGTGCGTCACGCTCTGCAACTCGTCAACAAGGCCACGATCGACAACGCCGATGCGATCTACTTCATGGCGCCGATCGACGGTCGCCAGAGCTACAAGGTTGGGGGTCACGTCCAGGATCATCGCCATTGGCGCGGGAAGCCTCCTGCGGAGACGGGTCGCAAGGCGCCCGCCTACCTGATCTTCGAGCTGAGCGATGGCTGCCTCGCGGGCGATTCGGGAAGCCTCGCCGAGCTTCGGCCGGGGGTGAAGGCCCAGACCGGTCGCCTGGATTCGACGGAGATCGAGGTGGACGCCGACGGATACTTCGAGATCCTGCTCGCGCCCGAGCGGCCTCCCGGTCATCGGGGCAACTTCATCTCGACTTGGAGAAAGACCACCCGCCCCAACCCGGACGATCCCGAGGGCTCTCTCGATCGCTATGCCGGCACCCTCAGCGGCCGCCAGCTCTTCTACGACTGGGAGCGGGAGGATGCGGTACCGCTCAGGGTCGTCCAGCTTGGCGCCGAGGGGCAGCATCCCGATCCGCTCGACTCCGAGACGGCGGCCGCCCAGCTCCGGCGCCTGGGCAAGCTCGTATCGGGACAGATGTGCTTCTGGAACGAGTTCTACACGGTCCTCCTCGAGACCTACGGCAAGCGCGACGGGTCCGACGGCGAACGATTCATGCCCCGCAACAAGTTCAATGCCCCCAACGCGGCTTCGGGCGCGACCGGAGGAGGGCAGAGCACGAACATCTACGCCGGGGGCGTGTACGAGCTCGAGCCCGACGAGGCACTGATCATCGAATCTCGCATCCCCGTGCCGCCCCAGTACATCGGATTTCATCTTTCGAATCTCTGGGGTGAGTCCCACGACTTTGCGAATCATCAGAGCAGCTTGAACGGTTTTCAGGCCGAGTTCGACGATGATGGCGTCCTGCGTTGGGTCGTGGCCCATCGCGACCCGGGCGTTCCCAACTGGGTAGACACGACCGGGCATCGTGAGGGCTTCATGGCTCCGCGCTGGGCCTACACCGAGAAGCCGCCCCAGGATGAGTGGCCGACGGTCCGCGCGCAGAAGGTCGCCTTCGACGAGATTCGCGCGCATCTGCCCGAGGGAGTTCGGAGCGTTTCGCCGGAGGAACGGGCCGAGCGGATTCGAGTTCGCCAGGAGCACGTCGCACGGCGGTACCGGGTCTTCTAGACGCGGTCTCATCCACCCAGCCGGCGGTG
>CBDUYG010000551.1:0-3203 GCA_965371385.1 uncultured Myxococcales bacterium
CGCCGGCCCCGGCCCTTCCACTCCTGGCCGCAGATGCGGAAGTCCTCGGGCCAGGGGCTGAGGCCGATCCCGAAGCCGAATCGATTCTTCGTCAGCCGGGCCACCGAGCTGGCCGACTTCGCCACCAGCACCGGGTGCCGCACCGGCAACTTCATCACGAAGGTCGTGAAGCGCAGGCGCGAGGTGACCGCTCCCATGGCAGGAATCAAGCTGAAGGGCTCGAGGAAGGGCTTGTCCTCGAGGAACTCCCTGGAGCCGTCGGGGGTATAGGGATATTCGCTGTCCGAGACCTCCGGGTAGCCAATGCTGTCGGGGATTGCGAAGCTGTCCCAGCCCGCCTCTTCGGCCGCCACGCCCAGGGGCAGATAGAAGTCGGGATCGATCATCGATTCGAGATAGGTGAAGCGCATGGCGGGGACTTCCTCTTCCGTCCTGCTCAACTCGCTCGGAAACGTATCACATCCTCTATACTCCACCTCCATACCGCCGCGCGGCCCGAGAACTGGATCGAGAACCCGGTGCAATCCGCCCAATTCGCGCAACGCTACAGTGCTCCCATGCTCCTGCTTCTCTGTCTGACGCTTTTCGTCGCAGAGTCATGGCAGATCCGCACCCCGATCGACGACGCGTTCATATCCTTCCGCTACGCGCGCAACCTCGTCGAGGGGCAGGGTCTGGTCTTCAACCCCGGCGAATACATCGAGGGCTACACGAACCTGCTCTGGACCCTGCTCGTCGCCGCCGGCATGGCGCTCGGTGTCAGCGCGCCGATGGTCGCTCACGTGCTCGGTCTCGTGAGCGGAGTCGCCGCGCTTGCTGCCGGCTATGTCTATGCCGGCACGGGACTGGCGACCGAGCGGCGCTGGATCGCGGCAATCGCGCCCTTGCTCATCATGACGACCATCGGCTTCAGCTACTGGTCGATGTCGGGGCTGGAGACCGCCCTCTTCCTGGCGTGCGTGACCATCGCTCTGGCCTCCCACGCCCGCGACCGCATGGGCGTCGCAACCCTCGCGGCCTGTGCCGCGACGATGACACGCCCCGACGGGGGTCTCGTGGCGGTGGTCATCTTCGCCTTCCACCTCGCCGCCCACTGGCGCGAGGGCTGGCGAGCGTGGCGCTGGCCTGTGGCCTACGGAGGATTCCTCGTCGCCCTGACGGTGTTTCGCCTGCTCTACTATGGGGATCCCCTGCCCAACACCTTCTACGCCAAGGTGGGCGGCGTCCCCCTGCTCTACGGCCGCATCTACATCCAGTTCTTCCTGATGGACGGGGCTCTCTGGCTCCTGCTGCCGGCAGCCTTCAGCCTGCTGGCCGATCGTCGCCTGCTCCCCGGTCTCGTCTACGCACTGCTCGTCACGGCCTACGTCTTCCGGGTCGGGGGGGATGCGTTTCCCTACTACCGCTTCCTGCTGCCGGTGCTGGTCTGCCTCGCGGTGCTCGCCGTGAGAGGAATCGACGCGGCCTATCGCAGGAATCCCACCCTCGGTATCGCCCTCGCAACCGGCGTCCCCCTCTCGCTCTGCTGGAACGTCTTTGGCGGTGTTCCGCCGCTGCTCCTGGCGGCGATCCTGGCGTTCGCCGGGAGCTGGAGCCTGGGCATCCTCGTTCAGCGTCCCGACTGGACGGTGAAGATGGCGATCGGAGTCGCAGCCGTTCTTTGCCTGACCGGGATCTTCGGCATTCTCACGGGATCGCAGAGCATCCTCGGCCCGCTTCGCGAGAGCCGGCGATCCCAGGCTCTGGCCCAGCAGGAGAGGAACAACGAGTATTCCGAGGCCCACGCCCTGCGGCGGTCGCGGGCCTTCCTTGCCGAAGAGCCTCCTCCCCGGTTGATCGCCACCTCGTCGATCGGCGCTCTCGGCTTTCACTCCCGTCTGCGCCTGCTCGACATCGTGGGCATCATCGATCCGGTGATCGCGCACAGCGAGCCGGATGAGGTCGAGGGCGTCTTCCTGATCGCGGGCCATCAACGCTCCAACGTGGACTACGTGCTCTCGCGCGCGCCCGACTACATCGTGACCCCGAAGCCGTGGACGGGCTTCTATATCGCGGCGTTTGCGGCGATCTGGAATCACCCGCAGGTCGCTCGCGACTACACCTGGATCGACGACCTCAGCGCCTATCGCCGCAACCCGAGCCCGCACCCGCGTTGAGCCGCGCCCTCAGTCTTCTCGCAGCGAACGCAGAGAGAGGACGAACTCGGCAAGGAGCTCCCCGGCGAGGTCGATGCCGGTGGGGTTCCAGTGGCCATCGTAGGGCCAGTGGAGCGCTTCGCCCCGGGCCGTCGCTTCCCGGAACCTCGGTTCGAGGGCGACGAAGGGAATCCCGGCCCGAGCCGCCAGCTCGGCCATCAATCGATCCGGCAGGTCCAGATCCCAATCACTTCCCCGCATCGCGGGATAGGTCTCGAGGAGCAGCTCTCGCCCCGCCTCGGCGCCCAGAACTCCCTGGGGCGTAGAGGCCGAGGCCAGGGCGTATCCGGCTCCCAGCTCCCGGGACAGGTCGAGGGTTGCGCGGATCAGCCGCTCTGTCTCCTTCCATGCCTCGCGCCATTCATTGCCCGGCGAGGTCGAGTAGACGAAATAATCGACGGGGACGTTCGCCCTGGCCGCGCCCCGCCTGCGCAGGAGTCCCCAGGCGAGACGATGCGAGATCAGCTGATTGAGTACCGATCGGTCGAAGAAGAGAAGAGGCATCGTCTCGGCGGAACGTCGCGTCCAGCCCGGCCGCATCATCAACTCGGGATCGAGGTGCTGGAGCTTCGTTCGCTCGCGCAGCTCGGGTGAGTTGTTCTGTACATCATTGAGCGGGAGGAAGAGGGTCAGCACGAGATCGGGTTCGACTCGCGCACCGTACTCGCGAAGCGCCTCGAGCTCCTCGCGCTGGCCCCAGGCTGATCTGCCGATCGAGATCACCTCGTGGTCGATCTTCGAGCGCGCGTTGAGATGTGCCTGCAGACGCTGGCCCACGTTCTCCGAGGCCGGCACCGAGTAGCTCTCGACATAGGAATCGCCCAGCAGCAGGATCCGGCGTACGCCCACGCGCCGCGGCTTCGGCTCGACGTCGTGGAAGCCCAGGGAGTTGGGCGACGTGTTGAGCTGAAACTCGCGGGGCAGCGTGAATCGCCCCCTCACGGGGTCGTAGTGGAAACCGAGGCTCGAATCCGGGAGCGCGCGCAGACCGCACTCGGCGACGGCCAG
>CBDUYG010000552.1:0-3201 GCA_965371385.1 uncultured Myxococcales bacterium
CCATGACCTCGCCCAGTTCGCAAACCGCATAGACGAGCCAGTGATCCGCTTCGACGGTGGGGATCGCAACGACGGCGTTGAGAGGGACGTATCCCTCGTGCCCTGCCGCCGTGAGCGCTCGGCGCGCCTCGTCGGGCAGCTGCTCTGCCGGAGCGCAGAGTCCGAACACGGCGCCGGGAAGCTCGGCGCAGTCATAGAAGGCCCAGCGTGGAGTCGCCATGCCGCTGGGTGAGTAGATCAAGCGGTCGAGGCGCTCGAGACTTCGCAGAAAAGGAGCGCTCGAGGTGTGGGTTGGATCGACGTGAATGACGGGATGGCTGCCACGCTCCGCCAGTGCAGAGCGCGCCACGGCGTAGGGCTGCAGGCCTTCGGGCCAGGTGCGCGCTCGCTGTGGGTCCACGCTACCCAGCTTAGCAGCCCGCTCGAGAACCCCTCGGTCGCCATGCACGGCCCTTCGACCCGATCTCTGCGTTGGGGGCCCAGCGAAGCTGGGCTTCCCGGTCACTGCGTGGACCGCGAAACCTCGCCGTAGCTTAGCAGCCGGCCCGAGTGCCCAGAAGCAGAGCCGCCTCTGTGCCGGAAGAGATGCTGACCTAGAATCTGCCGGCATGGACCCGCTGGATCGAACGCATCGAGATCTTCGTGGCACCCTTGTGGCCCTGGGCGGGAACGCCTTCGCGGTGCAGTCGCGCCCCCTCAGCATGGGGGTGCAGTTCGAGCTGGCCGAGCGCGTGCTGGAAGATCTCCTGCCGCTGCTCCGCGACCCGGCGCCGCTGCTCATCACCCACGGTAACGGTCCCCAGGTTGGACATATGCTCACCCGAGTGGAGCGCAGCCTCGGCGAGGCCTATGCGATTCCCCTCGAAGTCTGCGTCGCTGAAACCGAGGGCGAGCTCGGCTACGTGCTGCTGCAGAGCGTGCACAACGTGCTGTGTGCCCATGACCTGCAGCGACCCGTCGCGAGCATCCTCACTCAGGTGCGAGTGGACGCGGACGATCCCGCCTTTCTCCACCCCACGAAGCCCATCGGCCCCTTCTACGACGCCGAGCGCGCCGAAGTCCTGCGTGCCCAGGGCTTCGAGTTGCGCGAGGATGCGGGGCGCGGCTACCGACGCGTGGTGGCCTCGCCGGCTCCGTGCGAGGTGCTCGACCCGGATGTGATCCAGGTACTGTGGGAGATGGGCGCAATCGTGATCGCCGCCGGTGGTGGCGGTGTTCCAGTAGTCGAACGAGACGGCGAACGAGATGGTCGCGTCGAGGGCGTGGAGGCCGTGGTGGACAAGGATGCCACGGCGTGCCTGCTGGCTCGGATGCTCGGTGCGCGGCGTCTATTGCTCATCACGGCGGTGCCCTGCGCCTATCTCGACTTCGGCCGGGAGAGTCAGCGAGCCATCGGAGAAATCGACGTCGCGGCGGCCGAGAGCGCGCTGGCAGCGGGACACTTCGCGCCGGGCAGCATGGCCCCCAAGGTACAGGCCGGCATCGACTTCGCGAGAGCGAGCGGCGGAACGTGCGTCATCTGCGCGCCGGAGAACCTGAGCGCGGCTCTCGACGGCGAAGCCGGCACGCGGATCGTCGGCATGCATGGGAGCGGGCATCGAGTTGACTCGGATCATTCGTGAAGCTCGTTGCGAGGGCGGCATGAGCGCTCATGAATGATTCGGGTTCAGAGGGGAGAGCGAGCGTGAAGCGATTCAAGTGCATCGTCATGGGCGCGGCCGGCCGCGACTTCCACGATTTTCTCACCTTCCTGCGCGGTCACGGGAAGGAGTTCGAGGTAGTCGCCTTCACCGCGAGCCAGATTCCCTATATCGACGCGCGGAGCTTTCCCGCCGAGCTGGCCGGGTCCGACTATGCGAGCGACATTCCGATCCACCCGGAGGAGCAGCTCAGCGAGCTCATCGAGGCCAACGAGATCGATTTCGTGTTCCTCTCCTACAGTGATCTCCCCCACGAAGCCGTCATGCATCGAGCCAGCACGGTACAAGCCGCGGGCGCGAGCTTCGTCCTGCTCGGGCCGCGACACACCGAGCTGCGCTCGACGCTTCCCGTCATCGCCGTCACCGCGGTGCGAACCGGAGCCGGCAAGAGCCCCCTGTGTCAAGCCATCGCGAGCGACCTCACCGCGCAGGGGCATCGAGTCGGGATCGTGCGCCACCCGATGCCCTACGGCGACCTGCGCACACAGGCCTCCCAGCGCTTTGCCACCGCGGATGACCTGGATCGCCACGCCTGTACGATCGAGGAGCGCGAGGAGTACGAGCCCTATCTCGAGCGGGGGCTCGTCATCTACGCGGGCGTCGATTACGCACGGATCCTCGCGCAGCTCGAATCCGAGAGCGACGTCGTGCTCTGGGATGGAGGCAACAACGACGGTCCATTCCTACGCCCCGATCTGCTCATCACCGTCGCCGATGCGCTCCGGCCCGGTCACGAGGTCACCTACTACCCGGGCGAGACCAACTTCCGGCGCGCCGACGTGATCGTCATCAACAAGGTGCAGAACGCCCCAGCCGGCGCAATCGAGGAGATCCGGGCGCACGCGAGCCAGATCAATCCGTCCGCAACCGTCGTGGAGGCGGATCTCGTCGTCGACGTGGAGGAGCCCGCGCTGGTGCGCGACAAGCGGGTCCTGATCGTCGAGGATGGCCCGACCCTCACACACGGCGGGATGGCGACCGGCGCCGGATACGTGGCGGCCATGGAGTTCGGAGCCGCCGGCGTCATCGACCCGCGGCCCCATGCCGTGGGAAGCATCGCCGAGGCCTTTCGTCGCCATCCTCATCTGGGCCCGGTTCTGCCCGCCCTCGGCTATTCCGATCAGCAGCGCGAGGAGCTGGCGGAAACCGTGGCACGCGCCGGCGCCGAGCTGGTCATCGACGCCAGCCCTGCACGTCTCGACCGCTTCCTCGCCGCCGGCCAGCCCGTCGTTCGCGTCTTCTATCGATTCCAGCAGCGCAGCGGACCCGACCTCTTCGAGATCGTGCGGAAAGTCGCCCCTCGCTGACCGAGAAGCTCGGAACGCATCTTCTGAAGGCGGGAGGTGGGATCGTCTTTGGCCCGGGTTGCTGCTGCCCGCTCTCGGGCTTCATTGCAGGCGGTTGCCGTGTTCCCGACCAGCCTGGTCCGGTTTCGAGCCTACAGGTTCAAGAAGCGTCGAGCCTTTGAAAAATGGATATCGCCCGTCACGAGGGACGAGGG
>CBDUYG010000553.1:0-3195 GCA_965371385.1 uncultured Myxococcales bacterium
TCGAAGGGCTTGGCTCTACTCGACGATTGCTTCGCCTCGTTCGCCTGGTGCGACCTCTTACGGTGTCAGTGCGTTCAGATAGCTCGTTGCTACGACGCCACGGCCCCGGAGTGGGAGGTTGTCGGGACCTGAACTGGGCGCAAGCGTAACCTCGATTTCCGCCCGCGACCACACCCGCATCGGCTGCATTCGCAGACCCACCAGCCAACGGACCGGTGCCGGCAGATCCTCTAGTGGATCCTGTCGGAGCAGCGATCCTTCGACCTGAACTTTTCCTGCGGGGCCCTCGCTCTGGAATTCAAGAGTGTGGGGAATCCAATATCCCGAATTTACACCGCTTTTCGAATCACCTCGATTCTCGTTGGTAGTACCGAGATGAAACTCGAGAGGTGTGGTTAAAACGCTACTATCTGAGAGAGTGCCGATCGGGCCGGTGTTCGCGTCAGACTCGATGGAACGAGCTGCGAGCCATCCAGCGGTCGCCCCCGAGGGCGAGAGGAATTCGGCTGCGTAGAGCGCCACTGGACCCTCCTGCAGGAGAACCTCGATCCGCCGCTGGGCGAGCCGGGCCTCATCGCGCCGGCTGATCGTGTGAGTGAGGGTAGTGTGTCCCTCGAGGGAGATCGGGCCGGCCATTCCCTCGAGCCAGAGGCTTCCAGTGCTCGCCCCTGCGAGGGAGAGAAGATCCACGTTGTAATCGGAACCCGTCACGTCGGAAGGGAGCCGTTCGAATGGCGTCGATTCGATCCAGAGATCGATCCTGACGTGGCCCTTCTCGATCAGGAGCCGAAACCGCGGCCTGTGGAGGTCGAGGTGGCTGCTTCCGATGTCGAGGCGCATCCGGTCCTCGGCCAGGGTCCAGCGCTTGCGCAGCCGCCCGTTCCGGAACTTCGAGGTCTGGCCGTCGGGCAGGATCACGTGGCCGAGCGCCACTCCATTGCGGCGGCCCGGACCGTCGTTGGTGATCAGGAAGCGGGCAAAGATCCAATGTCCGGAATCCATCTGGGCGGTGATGTCCCAGTATTCGGATCCCGAGTCGCGGGCGGGGAGGGCAGCGCCTGTGTCATCGGTGGATTCGGGAACCGGGGCCGCCTCGGGCTCGGCTGCCGAGTCGAGCGGGGACGATGGGAGCAGCAGCGCCAGCGAGAGCCCGAGAGCTGCGAGGCGCGGAAGAGCAGAGCTTGCGGCGTGCCTTGGGCCGGTGCGAGTGAATGGGATGCGTCGCTTCACCCCGCCTGGCTCCCGTTGGAGACGAGTGTGCGGCCCTGCGCCCGCTCTTTCTTCCCAGAGCGGGACTCGATCGTCCCGCTTCGACGATTCAAGGCGAAAGCCTGGGTGTTCCAGATCGCCGGCACGACGTTCGCGAACACGGTCCATCCGACTCGCTGGAAGACTTCGTCACGGCCTCGGATTCTCCAGGTTACTTCCGCTCGAACGTCTCTGGGATGGAATCGCGATGAGGCGTTTCAGGCTATCACACGCCACCACGCTGAGATAGCCTGAGCGCGCCGGAACCCCGCGATGCGGGGCCGAACCGGGGAGCCTTCGTTGATCACGCTTGGACACTGCTCGGATCTGCACGCCACCGACCCGATCGATGCCGAGTGGGGAGCTCTCTACAACAAGCGCTTTCTCGGCTGGGTTTCCTGGAAGCTCAACCGCCGGAAGCTCTACCAGCCTCGCGTGCTCGAGGCCTTGATCGAAGACCTGCAGGCCCAGGCCCCCGATCACGTCGCGATCACCGGGGACCTCACCAATATTTCCCTCGAGTCCGAGTTCGTGGCGGCGGCCCGGATCCTCGAGCGGATGGGCGGCCCCGACTGGATCTCCGTGATCGCCGGCAATCACGACGCCTACATCGACCTGCCCTTCGATTGCTCCTGGGAGCATTGGGCTTCGTACATGGCCTCGGATCCCGAGGCCGATTCGGACCCCGTGGCGGCGGCGCGGAAGGGAGAGCGCGGAAAGTCGGACATGTTCTCGTTTCGTGACGCGGGGCCGAGTCTGAGGATCAGGGGAGAGCTGGCGCTCGTCGGGGTCTCGACTGCGATCCCGACCCCTGCCCTCTTCGCGACCGGAATGGTGGGAGAGCCTCAGCTGGCGCGGCTCGAGTCGCTGCTGCGCGAGCTCGGCGAACGCGGGCTCTGCCGCGTCGTGCTGGTCCACCACCCGCTCCTGCCCGCCAACGATTCGAAGCGGCGAGGCATCGATGACTCACAGGCCCTGCGCGACGTGCTCGAGCGCGCGGGCGCCGATCTCGTGCTCCACGGACACGATCACAAGACGATCCTGGGACATCTCGATGGGCGCGAAGGTGCGATCCCGGTCGTCGGGATTCGCTCGGGCAGCTACGAGGGGCCGCGCGCGGACAAGAACGCTCACTACCACCTCTACCGCATCGAGTCCCCGGGCACGTCGGCCGCGGGCCTCGGCCGCTACTCGGTCACGCTCACGTCACGGGCCTGGGATGGATCGAGGGGCTGCTTTGCAGAGCTGGAGTCCGGGCGACCACTCTCGCGTCGTTAGGAGCCTGCGCGGCAGAGGGCACACGCCCAGACGCGGATGCAAGCCCGCGGGCTGCTAGCTCTCGTCTCCAGGAGTCGTCTCCGGCTCTTGCTCGTGGCTCGCGCTCTTTCGCTCGAGGTAGTGATCCCGCACCACCGCGAACGCGAGCTTCTTCTGGCCATCGTCGGAGACCAGCCCCTTCAGGTTCCAGTAGTCCTGCACGCCCTGGTAGAGGCGCATCGTCGAGCGGAAGTCCTTCAGGATCCAGGGCGACATGCCGCGCACGTTGTCCTGCCTGCTCAGCATCTCGAGCTGCTTGCGGTAGACGAGGGCCTGATAGTCCTCACTGAAGACCGCGAGATCCTCTTCGTCGGCGCGCATCCCCTCGAGGGCGCCTGCGCCGAACTCGCTGATGATGAGGGGCTTCTCGAAGCTCGTGCGGATGCGAATGCGGTGCAGATTGTCGATTACTACCTGGCGCATCTCGTGGGCGCTGAATGGAGTGAAGGCGGCGAGGGCGCCCGAGTAGTACCAGCCCCAGTACTGGTTCAGCGCCGGGACGTCGAGGATCTCGGCCAGGGGGTCGGTGTCGAGCTCCATCGTCCACTCCTCCGGGCCGAAACCAATCGCGGCCGGAAGCACGGAGCGGACCATCATGGGACCGATCAGCTCCATCCCGGCCACGATCGC
>CBDUYG010000554.1:0-3194 GCA_965371385.1 uncultured Myxococcales bacterium
ATGTCGCTGAGAATTTTGGCTTCGACGTCGCAGACCGAGTTCTCGAATCTCTCCAGAACGCCTTTCGGTTCCTGGCCGAGAATCCGGACATCGGTCACTCGCGCGAGGACATCGCGCCGCTCCCGTACTCATTCTGGCCGGTCGGTCCCTCACTCATCGCCTTTCGCCCCGACGTTAGGCCCGTGCAGATCGTCCGCGTCGTTCGAGGCAGTCGGGAATGGACGGGACTTCTTCCGTAGTAGCCGGGCCGCGTTGCGAGATGTAGCTCTTGCTATATTTGTCGCCTTCGACACCGCAAGAGACGCCCGGGGGAGGCAGCATGGCAAGACGAATCTCGCCGTCACAGGCGCGGAGCCAGTAGCGGCAGGCACAGAGCGGGCTGCGACAGGCGGCGAATAAGCGGAAGCAGGCGACCGACCACTACAACCGCGAGGTCCGCGCTCACGATGCGAAGTAGAAGCGCGCCGTCGATGACTACAACCGTGCCGTCCGAACCGACAACACCAAGGTCCGCTCGAATCGCTGGAAAATCGAGCAGGAACTTCGCAAGCTACAGAGCGCCCCATCGGGGTCGCGGCGACCGCGGGTTACCATCTCCGCGCGCAGTGTGCATACGGCCTTCGCGGTGGTGGAGCAGAGGGCCAGGCCGGAGCGGCCCATCCCGATGATCTCTATTCCCTGTTCGAAGACGAGACGACGAACAGTCCTCGTGCTGCGAATGCAATCGACGGCGGCGAGGCCAAGCCCGGGAAATGACAGCGACACTGAGCGGAGACGCGTACATCTGGGAGATCGACTCAGTCTCCTCCAGCGTGTCGATAGTAGACGTCGTATCGGGTCAGCTTGCCCGCGTAGCTGACGGTGGGGTTGGGATGGAGGGGGGCGGCGTGGTCGGGGCGCTTGACGACGACGCGATCCCGGGCGACTCCGCGGGCCGCGGCAAAGAGCGCCTCGCTGTCGGTATCGGGTCCAACGAGCTCCTGGAGGATCTGAAGCGGAAGCTTCGCGAGGGCGGAGCTCTTTCGCTTGGGAGGGAACATCGGGTCGAGGTAGATGCAATCGATCTGGCGGTCGAGAGCTCGGAGCGTTTCCAGGACCTTCGCCGCGTCGCCGACTCGTAGCTCCATACGCGAGGTGGCCGGCTCGAGCTCCGGGTCTGCGAGAGCGGCTTCGAGCGCATCTTCCAGGAGCAGCGCGATGGGCGGGCAGCGCTCGATCGCGATGACTTCGTGGCCAGCCAGGGCGAGGCTGAAGGCATCGTTGCCGAAGCCGGCAGTCGTATCGACGACGCGCCGCGGAGCCTTGCCGATCGCGCGCAAGAGTGGATCGCGACGAGCCCCGAGGCTGCGCCGCCGAGGATGGATTCGGGCTCGCCAATCGACCCGGGCGCGCGAGCCGAGGGCGTCTCCCCGAGCGATCGCGAGCCCTGTGGATTCGACGCATAGGCAGAATGCGTGGTTTAGTGCGTCGTTCCTGGCCACGACGGGGACGCCCAGGCGTTCGGCGAGGGCGGTGGCCCGTTCGCAGCGAGGGACTCCCGAGTCGTCGAACACCGCGATCCTCGAGTGCGGCCGATCTTCGACCTCAGTGTCGTTGCCGCGTCGGGTCAAGGCAATGCGAGCCTCCAGGCAAGCGCGATCGTGAGCGCGGCGGCGAGGCCCGCAGGGATCTGGATCCCCAACCCCGGCCGTGCGCGCAGGGTGAGGGGGGAGAGCATCAAGCCGATGCCGACTCCAGCCAGCAGACCGAAGACGTGCGCGCCGAGGTCGACTCGTCCTCCGCCGGTTCCCAGCATTGCAAGCAGAGCGAGGCCCCCGCCAACGGGGACCCATGCCCTCTTCCAGGTAAGGCTGAGATATCGCCGCCGCCAGGTTTCGAGACCCGAGAGCAGACCGACGATTCCGAACACCGCGGTAGAGGCTCCGATCGAATCGTGCGAAAGATTCGAGTAGCTGTGCCAGAGCGCATTCATGAGATTGCCCAGGGCGCCGCTCGCGAGGGCGGCGAGCAACGCGACACCGATACCGATCCGTCGGCTGAGGGCGCCGAAGAAGAGGCCGCCAACCAACGCGTTCCCGACCGCATGAGGGAGGTCTTTGTGAAGGGTGAGAGAGGTGACGCCCCGCCAGATCTCTCCGGAGAGGATCAGCGACGCGCGGCTGCTGCCGGCGTGGCTGCGCCGTGCCATCTCCTGGGCGTCGGCGGACCATGCAAGGTGCACGAGGAGGATCGCGAGAAAAACCCCGTAGGCGAGGGCGAGCTCCGTCAGACTCTCGCCCCATGGAACGGGAATCACGGCTCGCGGCCTCGGATTCTCTTCGCTCCAGACCTCGAGGATCGCCATGGCGTGATCCCGCTCGCCCGGGGCGACCTCGAGCCGATAGCCGCCCTCCACCGGGTAGATCGTCGGCTGCATGCCGGATGCCGCCAATACCAGCGCCCACTCGTCCGCTCTGCGACGGTGAGGGGCAATCACGGGCAGGGAGTTCGGGTGAGTTGCCGAGTCGACTTCCACGGGTCAGGCCGGGTGCGGATGACCGGAAAGGAGTCCGAGCTGGAGACGACTCCCGTGATGTGACGACATGATTCTCCCTGGTGTCACTTGATCTCCAGCTCGAGGCGATGCGGGAGATCGCGGGAGCTGGTTCCGACGTGCACGATGTAGCGGCCGGAGTCGATTGCCCAGCCTGGCTCCGTGCGGCGATCGGCTCCTCCTCCGGCGGGTACGGGGACACCCTCGTTCATGGCTTCGAAGTCCGGATCGCCCGGATCCCAGTACGCGAATGCGCGCGAGTCGAGCTCGAGAGTCACGGTCACGGACTCGCCCGGGTCGAGCCAATGTTTCTCGAAGGCCTTGAGCTCGCGGGGCGGTCGCGCGAGGCGAGCATCCGGGCTGGCAACATAACACTGGACCACCTCTGCGGCGCGACGCTCTCCGGTGTTCTTCAGATCGACCTCGAGGCTGACGGACTCGCCCGACGCCAGGGTCGTGGCCGAGAGCCGAGGCCGCGCGAGCGAGAAGCTCGAGTAGCCGAGCCCGTGGCCGAAGCAGAAGCGCGGCTCGCGATCGGTCGCGTCATAGTGGCGATAGCCCGCGAAGATGCTCTCGCCGTAGCGCAGCTCCGAGTTCTCGCCGGGGAAGTTGACATACGAGGGGTTGTGCTCGAGGCGCTCCGGAAAGGTCGTCGGCAGCT
>CBDUYG010000555.1:0-3191 GCA_965371385.1 uncultured Myxococcales bacterium
TCCGAGCTGCCGGTAGAGCGCCCCCGGAAGTGCTAGAAAAAGGGTCCTTCGCAACCGCGGTGGGGACTTGCAGCCGCAACCCGGCGACGCCTCCAGCCGCTCTGCCGGGTCGGGTGCGAGAGAACCAGGCGAAGGATTCAGGCGAGAGATTCACGCGAGATTCACGCGAAAGATTCACGCGAGAGAGACATGGCCGGGAACGAAGACGATGGGCTCCGCCACGGCCATGCTGCCGACGTCGCCGGCAAGCGAGCCGATTGCGACGGAGGGGGACCCGTCGTCGGCTCCAAGTACGCAGGCCGTCAGGAGTTCACCGGCACTCTGACGGGGGAGTTCGTCGATCAAGGAGACCCGCCCTGGCGCTGGTACCTGATGTGCGAGCTGACACGCAAGCCGGACAACTATCCGAACGACGCCGTGTGGTGTGAATCGGATAGCGTCTTTCTGCTGGATGACCCGAATCGACTTCTCGGCCCAGCTGCAGAAAGAGCAGCGGAAACGGCAGCCGATACAAGAGCGGACAACGCAGCGGACGAGAAGACGTCCGAGGCAGAGCAAGGAGAGTGAGGATGAAGATAGTCGTCTGCATCAAGGAAGTTCTCGACCCCGATGCGGTCAACAACTATGCCATCGCCGGCCGACTCGAGATCGGTGACGACGGCAAGTCCCTGACCCAGAGCGCCATCCCGCGCCTGATGAACGGCTTCGACGAGCAGGCGCTCGAGGCGGCCCTGCGAATCCAGGACACCGGCGTGGACTGCACGATCAGCGTGGTCTCGATCGGCGCCGACGTGGACAAGATCCTGAAGCACTGCGGCGCCCTCGGCGCGAGTGATCTCGTTGCGATCGAAGCCGACGCCGACCAGCTCGATTGCCACTCGGTCGCGGCCATCATCGCCGCACGGATCGAGAAGAGCGGAGGCGCGGACCTCGTGCTCTGCGGCCGTCAGGCCTCGGATGATGATCAGGGCGTCGTGCCGGCCTTGATCGGCGAAAAGCTCGGAATGCCGGTCGTCACCTTTGCGCGCGCGGTCGAGTCGTCGGGCGACTCCCTCAGGGTCACCCGGGTCACCCCCGACGGCGACGAGGTGGTCGAGGTCGCTTGCCCGGCCGTCGTCACCGTGAGCAACGAGCTCGGCGATCCACGTTATCCGACCGCCAAGGCCAAGATGCAGGCCCGAAGAATGAAGCCGGAGAGGGTCGCCATCGGCGATCTCGGTCTCTCGGACGAGGAGCTGGCTCCGAAGGCCAACCTGGTGAAGCAGTTCGTGCCGGAGATCCACGGCAACTGCGAGTTCATCCAGGGTGGTTCCGCCGCGGAGCTGGCCGACAACCTGATCAAACGACTGCGCGAAGAGAGCCTGCTTCAATAGGGAGCGGAGACCGACCGGGATCGAGAAGTCTGGAGGGTCGGAGTCGTGACGCCGAGAATCCAATCGGTGATGAAGTTACCAGGCATCGATCCTCCGCCGACCGAAGCGAAGTGACTTGCGAGAATCGAGACTCGAGAGAACTCGAGAGATTGGAGAGGTTGAATCATGTCCGTCGTCGTCTGTACCTGGGGTGAAGAGCGCAGCGGTCTCGCGCCCGGCGCCGAAGAAGTTCTCACCCTGGCCCACAAGCTGAGCCGGCAGCTCGGCTGTGATCTCAACTGGCTCACCCTTGGCGCGAGTGCTCCAGGCACGCCCGAGACGGCTGCGAGCTTCGGGGTAGCGAATCTGCAGCAGATCCAGGACCCCAAGCTCGAGGGCATCCCCGCCGACGCGACCGTGGAGGCCCTGGCCCAGTACTGCGCCCAGGCATCGCCCCAGGTCGTGCTCTTCAACCAGGCCTCCGAGACCCGTGTGATTGCTCCGCGCCTGGCCGGTCGCCTCGGCAGCGCGGTCGTGATGAACGGCGTCGATCTCGCGAGCGAGGGCGGTAGCCTTCAGGTGACCGCCGCGGCCTATGGCGGCGATACCCGTCAGGTCTACGTGCTCTCGGGCACGGGCCCCCAGGTCATCTCGATCGCGGCCAACGCGGTCGCCCCCGAGCTGCCGAATGCAGGGGCGAGTCCGGCCATCGCAGCCATCGCAGTCGATCTCTCCGGCGTGGACGAGCGCATCAAGATCATCGAGGCGGCGAAATCCGAGGGGCCGCGCCTCGAAGACGCCGAGGTCATCGTGTCCGGCGGCCGCGGGCTGGGCGCCGTCGAGAACTACAAGCTGATTCGCGAGCTCGCGGAGGCCATGGGTGGCATGGCGGGCGCGTCGCGTCCCCTCGTCGACGAGGGCTGGGTCGATTCCTCCCACCAGGTCGGACTCACGGGCAAGATCACGAAGCCCTCGCTCTATGTCGCCGTCGGGATCTCGGGCGCGAGCCAGCACATGGCGGGCTGCGGCTCCGCCAAGGCGATCGCGGCCATCAACAAGGACGAGGACGCCGCGATCTTCCAGCACGCGCGCTTCGGTATCATCGGAGACGCTCTCGAGCTCTTGCCGGAGCTGATCCGCGCCGCCCGGTCCTGAGATCCCATCCTCCGGCGAGTGTCGAGCAGAGATGGACACAGAGACAGAGACAGAGACCAAGAGATAGAGAATCAGAGAGTCGAAGAGCCGTCAGCGGGCGGGCCCGGACTCGCCCAGGAGGATTCGAGATGCCGCAACCCAGTTCGGTCCAGGCCGCCCAGGGGCTCTTCGCCGATACCTCGGAGGGCCCGCGTCTGCTGGGCTCACGCTGCGCCTCGTGCACCACGGCCTACTTCCCGCGCGCGATCGGATGCCACAACCCGGACTGCGACGAGTCGAAGATGGAAGACGCCAGCTTCGGCCCGCGTGGCAAGCTCTGGAGCGTCTCGATCGCCAACTACCCGGCGCCCGCGCCAGTGGTGAACCCGGATCCCTACGTGCCCTTCGCGGTTGGGCTGGTGGACCTGCCCGACGGTCTGCGCGTGCTCGGACGCATGCTCAGCGACGACCCGGAAGGGATCGAGGTCGGCTGCGAGGTGGAGCTGGTCCTCGCTCCCCTGGGCCACGATGAATCGGGTGCCGAGGTGATCTCCTGGCAGTTCAGGCCGCTTTAGTTCAATGAGAGCCTCCCCCCACGATCCTTCACCATCTTCTCACGATAGGAGTTCCCAATGAGAGACGTCGCCGTGCTCGGAATCGGAATGCATCCGTGGGGAAAGTTCGCGGAGAAGTCCGTGACCGAGC
>CBDUYG010000556.1:0-3179 GCA_965371385.1 uncultured Myxococcales bacterium
GCCGAGACGAAGAACTTCTCGTGCGCCTTCACGACGCCGCGATCGAGCAGCAGATCGATGAACCTGAGGTTGCGCTTGGAATCCGCCTGCAGCGAGGTGCGGTGGTCGACGACCGCTTCGTTGCTGAACCAGGGCTGGAACACGGTGTCCTCTCCGAGCACCTGGGCCGGGATATCCGCCGCGTCGAGCAAACCTTGAAGCGAACTGCGCAGGCGCCTGCCCTTTGCCTCGACGGCCTCGTAGAAGCCGGGCTTCTTGAGCTCGTCGATGATCGCGAGGGCGGCGGCGCAGGAGATGGGGTTGCCGCTGAAGGTCCCGCTGAGGCGAGCCCAATCCCCCGTCATGATGCGCATCGGGTTCGCGTACGACATCAGCTCCTCCTTGCCGCAGAGGACGCCGAAGGGGTGACCGCCCGAGATCGTCTTGCCAAGGGTCGTGAGGTCCGGCGTCACGCCATAGCGCGCCTGGGCGCCGCCGAGTCCGAGGCGGAAGCCCGTCACGACCTCGTCGAAGATGAGTGGGATCTCGAGCCGGGCGGTCGCCTGTCGGAGCACCGCGAGGAAGACACCACGGGGCGGGATGGTTCGATGCAGCGGCTCGATGATGACGGCCGCGAGCTCGTCGTGATACTTCTCGAGGATTCCGATCGTGGTCTCGACGTCATTGAAGGGCGCGATCAAGGTGTCTTCGCGCACGTGGCTCGGAATGCCCGCGGAGTTGGGAACCGCCTCGGGAAAGTCGGCGGGCTCGGGGGTCCACTGGGTGCTCATCAGGGCGCTGTCGTGCATGCCGTGATAGCCGCCCTCGAATTTGAGCACCTTGTCGCGCTTGCGATGCGCGCGTGCCAGGCGCAGAGCGAAGAAGGTCGCTTCGGATCCGGAGTTGTGGAAGCTCACCTGCTGAGCGCAGGGCACCGCGGCCACGATCTCCTCGGCGAGGCGGATCGCGGTCTCGTTGATCATGAGATACGAGCTTCCCTTCTCGAGTTGGTCCTTCACAGCGCCGACGACGGTGGGATGGGCGTGGCCGAGGAACATCGGCCCCGAGCCGAGCAGGTAATCGATGTAGGTATTGCCCGAGCAGTCCGTGATGTGGGCGCCCTTCGCCTGCTTGATCACCATCATGTAATCAGGGTTGTAGGAGGCATTCCTCACGCCGCAGGGGAGGACCTGCGCACAGGTATCCAGCAGGCTCTGCTCTTCCGGGGTCCTGCTTGCTCGCTCGAAGTTACTGCTCGCCATGACGCTTCGTGCCTCTCCTCGGTTCTCTAGAGATTGAACGTATCGATGTAGTGCGCGAATCGCTCGGCCACCCGCTCGGGACTCACCTGAATTTCATCGAGGGAGTGTGCGTGCTTGCCATGCCGATCCTGGGGGTTGCCCTCGCTCCACTCCCGCAGTGCGCCCTCGCAGGAATAGGTCCAGCCGATGTCGAAGTGGTGGTAGATCCGCTTCACGGACTCAACGGGATCCGCTACGAAATCATCGAAGTAGAGGTCGAAGAACTGGCTCGGGTCCCTTCCGGCGCGCACGTCGATGGCGCGATCGGCCCCCGAGGCCCAGACCTCCATCTGCTCCCGGACGATGTCGTCCTTGTCGACCTCGTTCACGTTCAGCAAACGGAATCCGGCGATCAGGCTCGCGTAGGAGGACATGATCTTCGTCGGGTCGCGGTGGGTCCAGATGACCCTCGCATCGGGGTAGACCTCGAGGAACGAGTCGAGATGCTTCATATGCACCGGATATTTCAAGAGCCAGGGCCGCTCCGGGTGTGGGCTGCCGATGAGTTGGAGGAGCTTCTTGTGCCGGGTGTAGGTCGGGACCATGTCACAGCCCTCGTACCACTCGACGTAGTGCGGAGCGCGCATACCACACTCCCAGAAGTCATCCGTGAATGTGTGAGCCATCAGGTGGCCGCACTCCTCCGGCCAATCGGCCTGCATGTAGTGGACGGCCTTCAGCGCGGGGGCCACTTGGAACATCATGTCGAGGAAGCCCTTCGACCGCTGAAAATCGGAATGCGCCGCCCACTCGCCCTCGGGAGGCCTCGGCTGGGGATGCTCGGCCAGCCAATAGGGCAGCGCCTGTCGCTCGGGATCGCGGGCCATCAGGTAGTGGAGCGCGGTGCTGCCGGTGCGCACGATGCCCGTGATGACGAGGGGCCGCTCGATCGGCTGCTCCAGGATCTGCGGCCGCTCCTTGAAGGCCTGCTCGCTCAGGAGTCGCCGTTCGAGGACGTGGACCAGCTTCTGCTTCGCCGCGATCACGCCGATCGGCGTGAGATCGCAGCCGATGTCGTAGCACTCGAGCAGAACCCTCAGGCCTTCGAGGTAGGCCGTGTCGCCGAAGTCGTCGAGTCCCGTCGTTTCGCGCGCGATGTCGTGAAGGGCGTCGACCCAATCCACGTGCTTTTCGATTCGGTCGAGCCGCTGCACGTCCGCAAATCCTCCAACCCCAGATGACCCGGTGCAGGACCACTCGTGGTCCATCCGAGCTGTTGCCAATGACACGGAGGGAGACGATATCACCCCGGCTGCGATCAGAATGGCCCGAAAGGCGACGGCACCGAATCACCCGCGGGGGCTGCACGATGCCGCGCGCGGTGTTAAACCTTCTCGTCGTTGCGCACCGCTCCAATCTCTTCGCTTCGTCCCGGTGATGCGGGACGCGAGCCTTCGGACTGAACTGTACGGACAGGGAGTACGCATTCGACCATGGACCTCGCGAGTCTTCTCAACGACAACAATCCGGCGCTGATCGACTTCGGCATCCTGACCGCACGGGTCTTCATCGGCGTCTGCTTCGTGGTTCACGGACTCGGCAAGCTCGGGGTCGTGGGCACCGGAAACATGGAGGGCTTCGTAGGCTGGCTCGAGAGCCTGAACGTCCCCTTTGCGCCGATCCAGGGCCGCATCGCGATGCTCTCGGAGATCATCGGGGGCACGGCGCTCGTGCTGGGCCTCTTTACCCGGCCCGCCTGTCTGCTCCTGATAGCGACGATGGTCATCGCCTCCCGCCTCGGACACAAGGGCTGCGGCTACCTGATCACCAATGAGCCCCCGGGAGCCGAGTACACGATCAACCTGGCGGCGATCTGCTTCGTGATCGCCCTGCTCGGCCCGGGCATCTTCTCGCTGGACCGGATGCTCTTCTGAGCCTGGCGAGCGGCGTCCCCGGGAC
>CBDUYG010000557.1:0-3174 GCA_965371385.1 uncultured Myxococcales bacterium
TCAATCGCCCGGACGCTCATGAGGCTGGATCAACGAGCGGGGGAGGGTCAAGGTCGCAACCGGTTTTGAAACCAGTTGCGGACCGATGTCCGGACGTGGTTCCCGTCGGTGAGATGGGTCAAGGGATGGCCAGGATGCGTGTGCCATTGGTCATCACGATGTGCTTTCCCTGCTGCGCTATGCGAAAGCCCGCCTTCTCGAGCGGACGGACGGCGCCCTCCTCAATGGCCCGCTCGTTCCTCCTCCACGACCTTCCCCAGCACGTCCAGCAGCGTCTGCCCGTCGTCCGAGCCCTTGGCCACCACTCGCTGAGTCGCATCCTCGAGGAAGCGCCGCTCGTCGGGAGTCAGCTCCTTCGCGGTCACGACGACGACGGGAAGGCTGTGCCATTGGGGGTGGCTGCGTAGCTCGCGGAGAAACTCGAAGCCATCCATCACGGGCATCATGAGGTCGAGGAGAATCAGCGAAGGCAGCTTCTCGGCAAGGCGATCGAGGCCCTCGCGACCGTTCTCGGCGGACGTGACACGCCAGCCTTCTCGCTCGAGCAGACGCACCAGCACGTCACGCGAGTCCGGATCGTCTTCGATGACGACCGCAGAGCGCTCTCCTCCATCTCCAGCCTCGAATCTGCCGATGATTCCGAGCAGGCGTTCGCGATCCACTGGCTTGGTGATGAAGTCGGCGGCGCCCAGGGCGTACGCCATGGCCTCGTCATGCAGGATGGTGCACATCAGCACGGGGATGGAGGCGGTCGCCGGGTCGTTCTTCAAACGCTTCAGGACAGCCCAGCCGTCGAGGCCCGGCATCATGACGTCGAGTGTGATGGCGACGGGTTGCAGCTCGCGGGCCAGACGGAGCCCCTCGTCACCGCTCTCCGCGGCGACCACTCGGTATCCCTGGCTCGAGAGGTTGCGGCCGAGGAGGTCGCGAGCGTCTGGATCGTCGTCGACGACGAGGACCAATGCGCCGTCCTCAGGGCCGCCGATCGTCAGCTCCCTGTCCTGCTGTGGCGCGTCGCCGGCGGGCACCACGAGAGGCTCGTCCGGCGCCTCGACCGGGAGCTCGATCGTGAAGGTGCTGCCTTCTCCCTTCTCGCTGTGGACCGATACGCTGCCGCCCATCATCTCGCTGAAGCGCTTGGTGATCGTGAGGCCCAGGCCCGTACCGCCGAACTGGCGGGTCGTTGACGTGTCCGCCTGGCCGAAGGCCTCGAAGATGCGTCCGATCTCCTCCTGGGTCATCCCGATTCCGGTATCGGAGACCGACAAGACCATGCGATCTCCGTCGGGCTGGGCGATCCGTTCAGCCGAGAGCGTCACGGTGCCTTCCTTGGTGAACTTGCATGCGTTGCTGAGCAGGTTGAAGAGCCCCTGCCGCACCTTGACCAGGTCCGAGCGCATCTCACCGACGTCGTCACCGCATACCACCTCGAGTCGATTCGAATTCTTCTGGGCCAGCGGCAGCACCGTGGCCGACACCTCCTCGATCATCTGGGCGACGTCGAAGCGCTCCAGGTAAAGATCCATCTTGCCGGCTTCGATCTTCGATAGATCGAGGATGTCATTGATCAATGCCAGCAGATGCCTGCCAGCGGCTCGGATCTTCTGGAGGTCCGGGATGAATTCTTCCTGCTCGAGATCCTCGGCCTCCTCCTCGAGCATTTCGCTGTAGCCGATGATTGCGTTCATGGGCGTACGCAGCTCGTGGCTCATCTTGGCGAGGAAGTCGCTCTTTGCCCGGTTCGCCTCCTCGGCGGCGTCCCGAGCCCGTAGCACGGCCTGCTCGGCCTGCTCGCGCCGTACGCTCATCTCGTTGAGAGCGTCCGCGAGCTCGTCCTTGTCCGAACGCTTGGCGAAGCTCTGACTGAAATCGCCGCCCGCGATCGCGCAGCACATTCGGGTCACCTCGCGGTAGGACTCGACGAGGCGGCTGAAGCTTTCGTAGAGTAGGGCTGTCTCGTCCTGGATGTCCCCGTCGAGGGTCGTGTCGACCATCGCGTCCCCTAGCGCCAGACGGTCGGCGACGTGGACGGCGCGCCGGATGCGCTTGGAGCTCGTCCGCGTGACCCAGAGCGAGATGCCCACCACCAAGAAGAGGCCGAGCACGACGATGGAGATGAGAGGCGCCATCCGTTCGCGAATGGGCGCGCTCACGGCGGCTTCGCTTCGGCTGATCACCACCATCCACTCGCCGGTCGGGATGGGCGCCGAGGCGTAGTAGTGGAGTTGGTCGTCGAGGGGATCCGTGGAGAGTTGGAAACCCTGCTCGTTACGTTGCTGATAGAAGGAGCCAAAGATCTCCGCGTAAGGCGACTTCTCGATCTTGCGCGTCCGAAGGATAGGTTCGTCGTTCGTGCTCGCGGGTTCGCCCTCCCCACCGCCCTCTCCATCGGCGTCACCGTTCGGCGCCTTCGACTCAGTGGTCGCGGCAACGAAGTTTCCCGCGCGGCTGATCAGGAAGACCTCCACGCCGTCGCGCGCCTTGATCTCTTGCAGGAAGGTCTCGATGTCGGAGAGCGCGCGGTCTACCCCGGCGATTCCCACGAACTGGCCGTCGATCAGGATCGGAAATGTTTGCTCGACGATCATCTTGCCTTCGTAGACATAGGGCTCGGTGACCATCGGAAGCGGCTCTCCCTCGGACAGGAAGAGGTCCTTGCATCCCTGGTAGTAGAGGCTCGATTCCATGTCGACGAGGGGCTCGAGCCGGAGCAGCTCATTGTCTTCGTGATCGCGGAACCAGTAGGGGATGAAGCGTCCGCTGGAGTCGACCGCGCCCGCGAGCTCGGGCGTCCGGGCGGGATCGTCCGAATCGTGCGAGTCGGCATCGGGCTCGTAGCCGAAGTAGGAGCCGGTAAGCTCGGGGAAGCTTTGGAGGATCTGGCGCGCGTAGGCGACGGAGGCCTCACGCTTGCCGAAGAGGCCGTTGCTCTGGGCCTCTGCCATCACCTGGGCAACGAGCACCGCCCGGGTGTTGCCTCGTTCGATCTCGGCCGCGACCCGGTCGGCCAGAATCCGCATGTCGTGCTCGTTCTCGACGCGCAGCTCGCTCACCATCGCCAGCGCGAGCCAGATGATGATGCCGAGGAGGATCGCGGCCGTGGGAAACACGCCGAAGATCAGCATCCTGCCGCTCAGGCTGCGGTGGAAGGGAACGCTGGCAGTCATCGGGCTC
>CBDUYG010000558.1:0-3167 GCA_965371385.1 uncultured Myxococcales bacterium
GTCGGCGTACTACCTGGGCTGTCGGCACTCTACCTGGCCGTCGGCGCTATACCTTGGCCGTAGGCGATCTACCTTGGCGCGCGGCGGCGCGCTCGGGTCGCATTGGGCCTCGAGGAGTGGATCATGCGCGTACGGCCGGCGCCCGGCCCTCGCCGTTGTTTCCAAAGATGAAGTTGGAAGTTGGAAAGTAGAGCAAGAAGTTGGAGTGAGAATTGTCCCAATCCGGTCAGCACGACCCCCTCAGCGACGACCCGCGCCACCAGTTCCACGAGCTGGTCGTGGCCGAGGTCGTGCGCGAGACCGCGGACGCGGCCTCCTTCGTATTCGACGTCCCGGCCGAGCTCGAATCGCTCTTCCAGTACAAGGCCGGCCAGTTCTTCACCTTCCAGATCCCGTGGGAGGACTTCGAGATCAAGCGTTGCTACTCGCTCTCGAGCTCGCCGAGCTGGAACGAGAAGCCGAAGGTCACGATCAAGCGGGTCGACGACGGACGCATGTCGAACTGGATGAACGACAACCTCAGCGCCGGCGATCGTATCCAGGTGATGCCGCCGGCGGGCTCCTTCATCCTGCACGAGCACGACCGCCCGCTCGTGCTCTTCGGTGGAGGCAGCGGCGTTACGCCCGTGATCTCCCTGCTCAAGTGCGCACTCGCGAATACTACACGCAAGGTCAAGCTGGTGTACGCCAATCGCGATCTCGACTCGGTGATCTTCCGGCGCGAGATCGCCGAGATCACGTCGCGTCACGCCGACCGCCTGAACGTCGTCCATCACCTCGACAACGAGAGTGGCTTCCTGACGGCCGACGCGATCCGGGGGCATCTGGAGGGCTGGCTGGGGGCAGATTTCTACATCTGCGGCCCGACCCCCTTCATGGACGTCGTCGAGAGTACGCTGCACACCGCACCCCTCGAAGGAGGCGACATCCACATCGAGCGCTTCGTCTCGGCGGTCGATCCCGATCGCCAGCACGCGCCCCTCGACGTGGCTCCGACCGACTCCGCGATTCCGGAGAGCGTGACGATCACTCTCGACGGGCAGACCCACGAGGTCGCATACCAGGAGGGAGAGACGATCCTGGCCGCCGGCGCGCGCGCAGGCCTCGACATCCCCTTCTCGTGCAAGGATGGCTACTGCAGCTGCTGCATGGCCAGGCTGAAACGCGGCCAGGTCTTCATGCCCACTCACGAGGCCCTGAGCCAGAGTGAGATCGACGACGGCTGGGTGCTCGCCTGCCAGGCGCGACCCACGACTTCCGAGTGCGAGATCGAATACGAGGAGTAGGCGATTGGAGCGCGATCGATTCGAGCGCGCGATCGCGGCCATCGACGCCGCCAACGCCGACGATCCCGTCGAGATCGAGATGCGGGGAGAGAGGCGCTCCAAGGAGCTCGCTCACGCCGATCTCGCGAGCGAGTGGGTGCGCGAGCTGGCCGGAGATCCCAGCGAGGCCCTGCTCCTGGCGGCTCGCGCGCACCACCTGCAGCGCTGGTCGATTCCGCGCTCGAATCACCCGGACGGACGCCGGGGCTATCTCGCATGGCGCCGGGAGCTGATGAATCTCCACGCCCGACTCGCTGGCAAGATTCTCGCCGGGTGCGGCTACGACGAGGAGGCGATCGCCCGGGTGAAGCACATCGTGCTGCGCCGCGATCTCTCGCGCGGGGACGCGGACTCCCAGGCTCTGGAGGACGCCCTGTGTTTGATCTTCTTCGAGACTCAGCTGGCGGATCTCGCGGGCCGGCTCGAGCCCGAGAGGATGCACGACGTCGGGCTCAGGACCCTGCGCAAGATGAGCTTCCGGGGTCACGAGCTGACGCTCGGTCTTCCCCTCGATCCGGCTCACCTCGCCCTCTTGCGCGAGCTCCTGGCGAAGCTGTAGAGATGGGAGCTGTCGAGCGGGCTGCTGTAGAGAGCGAGGCCCGATTGAGTCATGCTCTGGTCAGGGGAAGCCAGAGGACATCGATCGACGTCGATCCATCGATCAGGAGGCCAGGACCATGACCGACCCGGCGAACACGGCAGACAAGGCAGCCAAAGCCGAGCGAAGCGAAGAAGAGTGGAAGCAGGAGCTCAGCCCCCAGGAGTACGAGGTGTGCCGGCTCAAGGGAACCGAGCGTGCCTTCAGCGGCAAGTACTGGGATTCCAAGACGCCCGGAACGTACTTGTGTCGCGGCTGCGGCGAGGCTCTCTTCGAATCGGATACGAAGTACGACTCCGGCAGCGGCTGGCCCAGCTTCTGGAAGCCGATCGCGGGCGAGCGAATCAACGAGATCGAGGACGTCAGCGCCGGCATGAGGCGCGTCGAGGTGACCTGCAGCCGCTGCGACACCCACCTGGGCCACGTTTTTCCCGACGGCCCCCAGCCCACCGGACTGCGTTATTGCATCAACTCGGCCTCGCTCGATCTGAGTGAGGAATCGAGCGACTGAGCCCCTCGGGGTTGGGCGAGCGTCTGGGGAAGCATCAGGTCCAATGGGGCCTCGGCCCGGAGCGCCGCGTTTCCACAATCGACGCTCCTGCACTCGTTATCGGCAAAGTTGACGCATCGTCAACAATTGCGATAGGCTTTTCTCCTGACTCCCAACCGAGAGGTCTCGCGCATGGACTACAAGATCATCGACTGCGACCAGCACGTCATCGAGCCCCCCGACATGTGGGAGAGCTACCTGGCGAAGAAGTTTCACGACCAGGCTCCCAAGCTCGCCAAGGACGAAGACGGGGGCGATGCGTGGGACCTCGGCGGCGCCATCGAATCCCTCGGTCTCGTCGCCGCGATGAACAAGACGCCCGAGACCCTCAAGTGGACGGGCGTCCGCTACGAGGACATGCACCCCGGAATCTACCAGTCGAAGGGACGACTGGAGTTGATGGACCAGGACGGCATCTCGGCCGCGGTCTTCTTTCCGCCCCAGCGCACCATGATGTACTTCATGTTCCTCGAGGACAAAGAGTTCTCGTACGCCGGCATGCAGGCCTACAACAACTTCATCACCGACTGGACGGGCGCGGATCGCTCGCGTCTCGGCCCGATCTGGCAGATGCCCGCGACGGGCATCGACGACGCGATCACGGAGCTGAAACGCGCAAAGGAGAATCACGCCGTCGGAGTGGGGCTCGCCACCTGGCCTTCGGGTGAGTTCGTTCTCTCCGAGGAAGACGACC
>CBDUYG010000559.1:0-3150 GCA_965371385.1 uncultured Myxococcales bacterium
GAGCTGGTGAGCTGGCCAACTCGAACGGAGAGTTTCGAAAATGACTGATCGGCACCACCTGATTGGTCTCGAGATCACGGACGATGACGAGACCATCGCGAAGGCGCTGGAGGATGTGAGCATCCCCACCCTGATGCTCTCGATGGTCCACATGACCGGCGACCCGAGCTTCATTCGTGGCGACCTGAAGCCCGTCGGCCTCTACCTCAACGAGATCCAGGGCTTCATGTCCGAAGAGGACAAGGCGAGTGTTCGCGAGCAGGCGCTCGAGGTCATCAAGGCGTATCGCGACGGAGGCTGCCGGCTCCCCCCTCCGCCCTCGCCCGAGGTCATCCACGAGATGATGCAATTCATCGTCGTCGGCGCGGTGGGAGCGGAATACGTGCCGATGATGCTCGAGGAGCTCGAGCTCGACGGTGTCGATCAGCGGGCCGTGCACCTCGGCTCGTCCGTCACTGAAGAGGCGAAGCAGAGCTTCCCGGTGGTCGTGATCGGCGGCGGGATGTCGGGGCTGCTGGCCGCGATCCGCCTCGAAGAAGAGGGCATCCCCTACACGGTGATCGAGAAGAACGCCTCGGTCGGGGGGACGTGGTACGAGAACCGATACCCCGGCTGTCGCGTCGATGTCGGCAATCACTTCTACTGCTACTCCTTCGAGCCCAACCACGAGTGGACCCAGTACTTCGCAAAGCAGCCCGAGCTGCAATCCTACTTCGAGAGCTGCATGGAGAAGTACGGCGTCACGAACAACTTCCGCTTCGAGACCGAGGTGGTGGCCGCGAACTATGACGAGAAGGAGGGGACGTGGTCGGTCCGTATTCGTACGAAGGAGGGGAGTGAAGAAGTCCTGAGCGCCCGGGCGCTGATCAGCGCGGTCGGCCAGCTCAATCGTCCCAAGCTTCCCGACATCAAGGGCCGAGAGAGCTTCGGGGGTGCCGCGATGCACTCCGCCGCCTGGATCGACGGCACCGATCTCGCGGGCAAGCGAGTCGCGGTGATCGGGACCGGCGCAAGCGCCTTCCAGATCGTGCCCGAGATCGCCAGGGAGGTGGAGTCGCTGCACGTCTTCCAGCGCTCTGCACCCTGGATGTTCCCCAACCCCAACTATCACCTCGAGGTAGGGGAGGGGATGGGGTGGGCCCTCGAGCACCTCCCCTACTACGGGCGCTGGTATCGCTTCCTGATCTTCTGGCCGGCGTGTGACGGCTTGCTTCCCGCCCTCCACGTCGATCCCGATTGGGAGGACAAGGACAACTCCCTCAATGCCGCCCATGACGGGATCCGGCAGGTCTTCACCAACTATTTCAACGAGCAGGTGGGGGACGATCCCGAGCTGCTCGCCAAGGTGACCCCGAATTACGTCGTGCTCGGGAAACGAACGCTTCAGGACAACGGGAGCTGGCTCACTGCGCTCAAGCGCGACAACGTGGATCTCATCACCGACCCGATCGCCGAGATCTCCGAGGACGCGGTCGTGTGCGAGAGCGGCGAGCGTTTCCCCGTAGACGCGATCATCTACGCCACTGGATTCCACGCCAATCGATTCCTGTGGCCGATGGAGATCACCGGCCGCGGCGGGGTGAAGCTGTCCGAGCAGTGGGGAGAGGATCCCCAGGCCTATCTCGGCATCACGGTTCCCAACTTCCCGAACCTTTTCTGCCTCTACGGGCCGGGCACCAACCTCGCCTTCGGCGGCAGCCTCATCTTCCACTCCGAGTGCCAGATCCGCTACACCATGGGGTGCATCAACGCGCTGCTCGAGGGCGGCCACGCGGCGATGGAGTGCAAGCAGGACGTGCACGACGAGTACAACGAGCGGCTCCAGAAGGAGCACGCGGAGATGGTCTGGACCCATCCCTCGATCAAGCACACCTGGTACCAGAACGAGAAGGGCAAGGTGACGATCCTCTCACCCTGGAAGCTGCTCGACTACTGGAAGTGGACGAAGGAGCCGAATCTTCAGGACTTCGACCTTTCATGAGCCGATCGTGAGCGGCTCGCCGCCGAGAAGAGCGCAAGGAGCAACGTGAAGGGGATACCGGATTCACTGCTCGACCGGCGTGTGACGGGCGTGAACCTCATGCCCGGCAGCCTGCGGGACCAGCTCGGCCTGAGCCCGACCCTGCTCGTCTTCCTGCGCTTCTTCGGCTGCATCTTCTGCCGCGAGACGGTGGCGGACATCCGCGAGGCGTCGGAGTCCCAGCCCGACTATCCCGCAGTGCTCTTCCTCAACCAGGCCAACCCGACCGAGTGCCGCGCCTTCGTGCGCCGCTACTGGCCCGATGCGCGCGTGGTCTCGGATCCAAACCTCGAGCTCTACGACGAGTTCGGCATCGGGCGTGCGAGCTTCCTCAAGGCCCTGGGCCCCGGCGTCTTCCGAGCCCGCACGCGTGCGAAGGCGAAAGGCCATGAGCAGGGTTCGCTGACGGGAGATATCTGGCGACTGCCCGGAGTCATCGTGGCAGATCGGGGAGAGGTCGTCTGGAGCTACACTCCGAGCCACGCAGCCGATCATCCGGATTTTGCGGCGATCCCGCAGGAGCTGGCCGGGGCGGATCGAGCCACGCCGAGCGCGTGACCTTCGCGTGACGGACGGGGTTGGCGAAGCGACTGCGAAGCGGCACGATTGCGTCACCCATCCATGGCATCCATGCCACCGATCCATTCCACCCACCCGTGCCACCGACGAAGGAGCAACACATGCCCAAAGAGCACATTCAGCCCGAAGGCGTCTTTGCGAGCCAGAAGTTCGGCTACACCCAGGTCGTCACCTCGCCGCCGGGCAAGCTGATCTTCCTCTCCGGCCAGGTCGCACTCGACAAGAGCTTCCAGCTCGTGGGCAAGGGCGACATCAGCGCCCAGGCGGGCCAGGCGCTCAGCAACCTCGGGGCCTCTCTCGAGGCCGCCGGGGCTCGGCCCTCCGACGTCACCAGCCTGCGAATCTACGTTGCGCAATACCAGCCCGCCGATGCAGCCGCGGTCGGTCCCTTGCTCGAGAAGTTCTTCGCCGGATCGCCGCTCCCCGCCCAGACCCTGCTGGGAGTCCAGACCCTGGCGATGCCCGACCTGCGAATCGAGATCGAGGCGATGGCGGTCGTCTCCGACTGAACGCCCGGACGGACGGCTGTAGAAGATTGCGGCCGGCGCAGC
>CBDUYG010000560.1:0-3149 GCA_965371385.1 uncultured Myxococcales bacterium
GACGAGCTCGAGGATGCCGGCGGATTCGGCGACTGAATGGCTTATGCTCGCGGCATGTCCGAGACAGAGTGCAAGAAGACCTTCTGCCGGCTCTGCGAAGTGAATTGTGGACTCGAAGCGACGCTCGACGCGGCCGGTCGCATCACCAAGCTGCGTCCGGACCGGGACCACCCCGTGACGAAGGGCTACGCCTGCCACAAGGGCCTGCTGGCCCTCGAGGTGCACCGCGACCCCGATCGACTCGCCGCGCCCATGCAGCGCGGCCCGCAAGGCTTCGAAGCAGCGGCCTGGGACGACGCCATCGACGATGTGGCGACGCGTCTGCGCGCCGTGCTCGACACCCACGGTCCCCAGGCTGTGGGGATCTACATGGGCAATCCGTGCGCGTTCAACGCGCTCGGGGCGATGTCGGCGGGAATGTTCGCCGCGACACTCGGCACGGAGAACCTGTTCAACGCAGGCACTCAGGACTGCGCCAACAAGTTTGCGGTGGGCGAGATCCTCTACGGCTCGGCCGAGCTCCACCCGATCGCCGACATCGACCGGGCCGATTTCCTGCTGCTCATCGGCGCCAATCCGCGCATCAGCAAGATGTCGTTCCTGTCGACGGCCGATCCTGTCGGGGCGTTACGGACAGCGCGCAAGCGAGGCGCGACGATCCGCTTCGTGAACCCGCTCGCCCTCGACGACATGGCGGACATCGGCGAAACGCTGCAGATCCGCCCGGACACGGACGCCTACCTGCTCGCCGCCATGCTCTGCGAGATCGAACGGACCTCCGGCTTCGACGCAAGGGCCGGCGAGGGAATCCGCAATCTAGACCGCGTCCGCAGCTTTGCGCGCTCGCTGCCGCCCGAGCGCGTGGCCGAGGTCGTCGGCATTCCTGCTAGCGAGATCGTTCGGCTCGCGCGTGACTACGCCGACGCACCCCGCGCCGCGATCCACGCCTCGACGGGCCTCAACATGGGACGCCAGGGCGCGCTCGCGTACTGGCTCGTGCAGATGCTCGCCCTGGTCACCGGCAATCACGACCGCCCGGGCGGTAATGTGTTCCCGGCGCGGGCCGTCCCGCCGATGTCGGCAGGCGGGCCGACGCCGCTGCGCAGCACGAAGTGGGGAGACTATCGGCCCCCTCGCGGCACACCCCCGGGCGGCCTGCTCGCCGACATGATCCTCGACGACGCCAACCCGATCCGCGCGCTCTTCGTGATCGCCGGCAACCCCCTGCTCTCGATCGCAGGTGGCGATCGCCTGCGCGCAGCGCTCGAGGATCTCGACCTGCTCGTATCGATCGACTTCTACCGCAACGCGACGGCCGAGGTCGCCCACTGGGCGCTCCCCGCCGCCGACTGGTTCGAGCGCGAGGATCTCAACTACTTCGTGCAGGGCGTACAGCGAGAGCCCTATCTCCAGTGGACGGATGCGGTCGTCCAGCCCCGGGGCGAGCGCCGCGAAGACTGGTGGATCCTGTCGCGCATCCAGCAGTCGCTCGGCTTCCCCTCGCTCTTCGACATTCCGGGCGGCGACGCGATGAATGCGCTGTGGAATGGTCGCCTCGAAGAAGCCGGACACTCCATCGCTTCCATTCGAAGTGCACCCGGCGGGGTCATCGTGCTTCCTCCGGCGGAGCCCGGCGGCTTTCTCGAGCGCATTGCGGCGACGATGGAGGACGGGGACGGGGGTAAAGGAAAAGGCGAGGGCTTCGATGCCTGCCCAGATGCCCTGCTGGGCAGCCTCGAACGGGCCGAGCCGCTCTTCGAGTCACTCTCGAATGAGTCTTCGGGTCAGCTCAAGCTGATCACACGCCGAACGCACCACATGCTCAACTCGAGCCTGCAGAACCTGAAGGGACTCAAGACCGAAAAGGGCGCCCGCACGAATCCGCTCTACATGAACCCTCGGGATGCTGCCGAGCGCGGCCTCGAAGCCGGCAACTTCGTCATCGTTCGCAACGACCATGGGCAGGTCATCGCCGAGCTCGCGCTCGACGCGAACCTGCGTCCGGGTGTCGTCGCCATGTCTCACGGCTTCGGTAACGACCGCACGCCGGGAATGCCGATCGCGCAGGCGTATCCCGGGGTCAACGTGAACGCGCTCTCGCCCTCCGGTGCGGGCAGCTTCGATCCGGTCAGCGCGATGTCGCACCTCACCGGAATCGCCGTCGAGGTCCTGCCAGGCTGATCCGGGTCGAGACTCCGCGGCGACCCGATGATCTCTCAGGACCTCACGACCTCGTGACCCTCAGGCGCCGGGATTGAACTTGAGGTGCTTGCCCGCGGTCCAGCCCGCATCGACGGGATAGTCTGCGCCCGTGCAGCTCAGCGCTTCGTCCGATGCCAGGAAGAGGACCATTCTCGCGATGTCGCGGATCAGCTCGATCGGCTCGCGCTCGGCCTGATACGAGAGCATCTTGTGCGTGAAGGCCAGGGTCGAGGCAGGATCGATGCCCTCGGGCACGTAGGGAGCGCGCATCTGCGGTCCACCCGCCTCCGGGCAGACGGCGTTGACGCGAATCCCATACTTGCCGAACTCGATCGCGGCAACGCGCGTCATTCCGCGCAGGGCCCACTTGGTGGCCACGTAGGCGACGAGCCCGTTCTTCGCGCTGATGCCGTCGACGGACGAGATGTTGACGATGGACCCGCCGCCGGACTCGCGCATGGCCCCGACCGCCGTCCGCATCCCGAGGAAGGGCCCGATCTGGTTCACCTTGACGAGCCGCTCGAAGTCGGCGAGCGCAGTATCCTCGAGGGCTTCCATCACGAAGAGGCCGGCGTTGTTGACGAGGATGTCGAGCTTGCCGAAGTGCTCCAGCGTCTTCGCGACCGCGTCCTTCCAGCTCTCCTCCGAACTCACGTCGAGGTGAATGAAGAGGCCCGCGTCACCCAGATCCTTCGCGACCTGTCCGCCGAGGTCATCCTGCACGTCGGCGACCACGACCTTCGCACCCTCGGAGACGAGCAATCGTGCCGTCTGCTCCCCGGTTCCCCGAGCTGCCCCGGTCACGATCGCCACCTTGCCCTCAACCCTTCCTCTATCCGACCCCATTGCTCTCTTCCTCGTGTCCGGCTCTGCTCATCGACTTTCCCGAGCGATCAGCCTCGATTCAAGCGGATCGAGCGAACATCGCGCACGCTCCGATCCAATTC
>CBDUYG010000561.1:0-3144 GCA_965371385.1 uncultured Myxococcales bacterium
GACATGGTGGACTCGCGCTGGACACTCACCGTTTCCGCCTGGCTGCTTCGCTCGCAAGGAGCCGAGGAGGTGTGGCCCCTGGCTCTTGCGGAAACAGGGTCTGGCAGATGACAGACGCGCTATCCCCCAACACGAGCGCCATCCTGCTCTTGACGGCGCCCTTGCTTGCCGGCCGCAGCAAGCGCTCGCCCGACCTCCTCAAGCCCAGCGAGTACAAGAAGCTGGCTCTGCATCTGCGAGAGCTGGGCGGACAGCCGGCCGATCTGCTCACGCCGGATGCGGCCCAGCTTCTCGGAGACTGCGACCGGCTCATCGACAAGGCTCGCATGGAGCGACTCCTGGCCAGGGGCTTCCTCTTGAGCCAGGCCGTCGAGCGCTGGCAGACGCGGGCGATCTGGGTGGTCAGTCGGGCCGATCGAGAGTACCCCCAGCGACTGAAGACGCGGCTGAAGGAGGACTCGCCGGCCTTGCTCTACGGCTGCGGAGAACGGGGGATCGTGGGTACGGGCGGATTGGCAGTCATCGGCTCGCGCAACGTTGATGACGCATTGGTCGAGTACACGCACGAGATTGGCGCTCTGACGGCGCGCGCCGGCCGAACCCTGGTCTCTGGCGGCGCCCGGGGGATCGATCAGGCGGCCATGCGCGGCGCGTTGGAGACTGGCGGCCGAGTCACGGGCGTGCTCGCAGACAGCCTCGAAAGAACCAGCATGAATCGCGAGCACCGTAATCTGCTCCTGGAAGGGCAGCTCGTACTGATCTCCCCCTACGACCCCAGCGCCGGATTCAATGTGGGCCACGCGATGCAGCGCAACAAGCTGATTTACGCCCTGGCTGATGCGGCCCTGGCGGTCAGCGCAGATCTGAACAAGGGTGGAACGTGGGCCGGTGCAGTAGAGCAGCTCGAGAAGCTCCACCTGGTGCCTGTCTACGTGCGCTCGACCGGAGCAGCGTCCAAGGGCCTCGATGGCCTGAGGGAGAAAGGGGCATTGCCCTGGCCTGATCCAGAAGACGCCGAGGGCATCCACGCCGTACTGCGTGCCGGTGTCACGATCGCACAGGCTCGGCCAGCCCAGAGCGAGCTGTCATTCCAGGGGCCGCGGGAGACTTCAGCGCTGGAGCCTGAGGTAGAGGCGAGAGTAGAGGCGAGAGCAGAGGCGAAAGTAGAAGTGACATCGGTAGCGGCATCGCCGGAGGCTGGGAAGAGCGCACCTCAGGCGATGGGAGATTCGAAAAACAATGCCGCCGCCGAGCTCTTTCAAACGGTACGCGCGTTGGCGCTTTGCATCCTTGAAGAACCGGCAAATGCCGTGGAGTTCGCTTCTGCATTGGGAGTGGGCAAGGCCCAAGCCGAAAAGTGGCTGAAGCGGCTCGTCGAAGAAGGCGTCTTGGAGCGGCGCACCAAGCCTGTGAGCTATGTCGTTCGACAGGCCGGCCCTCCTGGAGATCTCGAGACCTGAGGGAGGTCGCGCCTCACCCCCCGCCCGACTCCACGGCCCCTCGCGCCACCGGCTCGAGTGTTCCCCAAACGGTGTCGGAGATCCGGCGATGCCCCTCGGAGGTCGGATGGATTCCGTCGGCTTGATTGAGCGTAGGCTCTCCGGCTACGCCGTCGAGGAGATAGGGGATCAGGTCGGCATCGATCTCACTCGCCAGAGCGGGGTAGACGGCTTCGAACTCCGCGCGATAAGGGGCGCCCAGGTTGGGTAGGGCTCGTATCCCCGCGATCACGATGCGGACCTGGGGATGGGCGCGCCGGGCCTGGGCCACGATTTCGTCGAGGTTGTGGCGCATCGCGGAGGGGGCGAGGCCGCGCAGCATGTCGTTGGCGCCGAGCTCGATCACCATCACGACGATGGGCATACGCAGGAGCCAATCGAGACGCGCCAGGCCCCCGGCCGACGTATCCCCGCTCACCCCGGCGTTGACGACCCGCAGGCCGAGTTCTTGCGCGTCGAGTCTGGCCTGGAGGAGCGCCGGGAAGGCCTGCTCGGCGGGCAGGCCGTAGCCGGCGGTGAGGCTGGTTCCGAGGAATAGGACGACGGGGCGGTCGTCGGACGCGGCGGGGGAGGAGGTAGGGGAGGAGATCCGGGAGGGGCGTGTCGCCGCTCGCGGCGCGTTCTCTCCGACGTCCCCACAGCCTGCCGCGACGAGCGCGACCCATGCGAAGGCCAGGCTCAGTGGGTAAGCTCGCAGGGATTGGCTCCCTCTCGCGCGATCGTTTCGCAGGCTTCGCGGCCGGAGTGAGGCCCGATCCGACACCGTCTTTCCCATGAGCATTGCCATCGCCGATGATCCTCGCTCGAAACCTCACTCAACGCTACTCGCGCTCCGGCGGCGCTTCGCCCCTCACGGTTCTCGACGCCGTCGACCTCGAGATCGAGAGCGGGGAGATCGTCGCGATCCTCGGCCCTTCGGGCAGCGGCAAGACGACCCTGCTCGGAATGCTCGCAGGACTGGATCGGCCGAGTGAAGGGGAGATCGAGCTCGACGGTGTCGCGCTCGGGAGCCTGAACGAAGATCAACGCGCGGTGATGCGAGCCGAATCGATCGGCTTCGTCTTCCAGAGCTTTCAGCTTCTCCCCACTCTCACGGCACTCGAGAACGTGCTGGTTCCCCTCGAGCTGCTTTCGCCCGAGCGGCGACCAAGCCCGAATGAGGCGGAGGGCCGGGCGCGCGAGCTGCTCGAGCGGGTCGGGCTCGAAGGGCGCCTCGATCACTACCCGGCCCAGCTCTCGGGAGGCGAGCAGCAGAGGGTCGGGATCGCGCGCGCGTTTGCGAACGAGCCGCGCATTCTCTTTGCCGACGAGCCCACCGGGAATCTCGACCGAGAGACGGGGCAGGGAGTGGTGGAGCTCCTGCTCGGGCTGAATCGGGAGCAGGGAACGACGCTGGTGATCGTCACCCACGACGACGAGCTTGCGCGCCGGGCAAGCCGTATCGTGCACTTGTCCGGGGGTCGCGTCGCGAAGATCGAGAGCGTCGCGTGAACCTTCGCTTCATCCTGGCGATGGTGCGGCGCGAGGCTCGCTCGGCTCGGCGCCGCTTTCTCCTCTACGGAAGCTGCATGGCCCTCGGCATCGCCGCACTGGTGGGCCTGCACGGACTTCGCTCGACGGTGGAGCACGCCCTCGACGATGAGTC
>CBDUYG010000562.1:0-3141 GCA_965371385.1 uncultured Myxococcales bacterium
CTCGTAACTCCCTTCCAGGGCGGCAAGGTCGACGTTCCCGCGCTCGAAGCCCTGGTGGAACGCCAGATCGAGGCCGGGGTGACGGGGCTCGTCCCCTGTGGCTCGACGGGAGAGTCTGCGACGCTCTCCTATGACGAGCACCATCGCGTGATCGACGTCGTGATCGCGTCCGCGGCGGGAAGAGTCCAGGTGCTGGCCGGCACGGGCTCGAACAGTACGCGAGAGGCGATCGACTTCACCCAGCACGCCAAGGATGCGGGAGCGGACGGCGCGCTGCTTCTCTCACCTTATTACAACAAGCCCACCCAGGAGGGGATCGTCGCCCACTACGAGGCGATCGCGGATGCGACCCGCTTCCCCCTGATGGTCTACAACATCCCGGGCCGCACGGCTTCGAACATCGCACCCGACACCCTTGCTCGTCTCTCCCACCATCCCCACATCGTGGGCGTGAAGGAGTCGTGCGGGGACATCGATCAGATCGCCCACGTCGTCGCGCGCTGCGAGGAGGGCTTCACCATCCTCTCGGGCGACGACGCTCTTGTGCTTCCCCTGATGGCTGTCGGAGGGCACGGGGCGATTTCCACGACCTCCAACGTAGTACCGGGGCCCGTCTGCGAGCTCGTGAACGCCATGCGGGCGGGGGACCTGGCGCGCGGCCGCGAGCTTCACTTCCAGCTCCTGCCCCTCTTCGACATTCTCTTCTGCGAGACCAACCCGATTCCGGTGAAGGCCGCCCTCGCCCTGATGGGGCTGGTCGGGGATGAGATTCGCCTCCCCCTCACCCCCATCACACCGCAGAATCGCGAGCGCGTTCAATCCGCCCTCAAGGAAATGGGGATCCTCTAGATGGTCGAGTCCAAGCGAGTTCTCATCGTAGGAGCATTGGGGCGCATGGGAGTCGAGGTGCGGGCCGCGACGGCTCTCCACCCCGAGCTTCGAGTCGCGGCGGCGCTCGAGCGCAGGGGTCATCCCGAGGTCGGCCGGGAAATCGAAGCGGGGGTCGTGCTCGGGGACGATATCAAGAGCCTGCTCCCGGAGTGCGACGTCGTGATCGATTTCTCGATCCCGGCCTCGACCCTCGAGAACCTGCGCGCCGCTGCCGACGCCGACGTCGCATACGTGACCGGCACGACGGGATTCAGCGCCGACGAGCGGGCCGAGATCGCCGCCCTGGCACAGCGGATCCCCGTCGTACACGCCGCCAACTTCTCCCTCGCCGTCAACCTGCTCGGTTGGCTCAGCCGCGAGGCGAGCCGGCGTCTCGGTGAAGGCTTCGACGCCGAGCTGGTCGAAATCCACCACTCCGCCAAACGCGACGCCCCTAGCGGGACCGCGCTCTTTCTCGCCGAAGCGGTCGCCGAGGGTCGCGGGCAGAAGCTGGAGGATCATCTGGTGCTCGAGCGCGCGGGGGAGATCGGGGCCCGCCCCGACCACGCGATCGGAATCCAGACCCTGCGCGGCGGTGACAACCCGGGCGAGCACACGGTGATGTTCGTCGGCCAGGGCGAGCGGATCGAGCTCATCCATCGCTCCTTTACGCGCGAGCACTTCGCCCGGGGCTCGGTGCGGGCGGCCGCCTGGTTGATCGGCAAGCCGCCGGGCCTGTATCCGATCGCGGACGTCTTCGGCCTCGCCGACTGAGTGCGACCGATCGTCCTGCCCCCATCGCTGCCCTGAGAACCGGCCCGGCGATGGAATCAGCCTATAACACTTTCGAGGCGATTCGGCCCCAGCCGGAGATAGGAGTCTTGGATTTCAAGCTCCGGCTTTCGAAGATTCTTGTTCCTCTGATCGCATGCGGGTGGCAATATGGTCCTCAGGACGGTGTAGCCCCGTGACGCTGCCGGGGATCGGAATCGATATCGAAATGAAGCGGCATCCCAACGAGGTGTTGGCCGAGCGGTTGTGGAACTCCATCGCAATCGCGGACGTGGACCATCTCGCGCGGATCATCGACCCGAAGGCGGTGTGGATCATGCCCGGGCACGGCCCACTCTCGGGTCGCCACGAAGGAATCGACGGGATCCTCTCGTTCCTGGCCCGGGTGGGGGAGCTCGCGGATCGACTCGAGTCGACCCTTCTCGAGATCTTCGTCAACGATCGAGGCGCGGTGCTCCGCTACGCGATTCACGCCACGCGCGCGGGAAAGACCCTCGACACCGAGCACCTCTTCACGATTCGGGTGCGAAACAGTCGCATCGTCGAGGCCCGCTTCGCTCCCCTCGACCAGGAAGGCTATGACGAGTTCTGGCGGGAGGACGAGCTGGCTGATTACGAAGAAGTCGCGAAACGAGAACACCCCGTGACCGCGCACATCGGACCCGGCCCAAGCGGCGTTGAGGGGCGCCGCCGACTGCGCTGAGCCTCGGAAGGTCAGGCGTGACGTCTCTGCCGGATCGCGAGGCCCAGCAGACCCGTCATCAGGAGCAGGCCCGTACTGGGTTCGGGGATACTCGCGACGCGAAAACCCACACTGTCGAGCTCGAGCATCGGGCCGATGTTATTCCGGTTCGATGCTGCGAGGAGGTTCCGGCTGCTGCTAAAGCTTCCGCCCCGCATAACACGGTTCGAGCCGCTGATGATGGCTTCGTTCCACTCCCACAGATTTCCGCCCTGGTCGAAGGTTCCGTTCGGACTCGCCGAGCCCGTGTAGCTGCCGACATCGGTGACATTGCCCATGACGTATTTGCAGTTCGCCGTGTTGGCCGTCGCACCCGGCCCCGCGCAGGTGCTCTGCACGTCCGAGCCCGCCGGATAGTCGAAGTAGCTCGTCGTCACCGAGTCGTAGTACGCCGCCTTGTACCACTCGTCTTCACTCGTGAGAAAGATGTTGGCCCCGGCGTTGCGTGTGATCGAGTTGTTCGTTATTCCGAGCGCCGTGATCGTGTACGCTCCGGTCTCCGTGTCGCCGCTGCCCTGACCATTGTCCAGCCAGTTCGAGAAGCGCAGACTGTCGTAGAACGATACGTAGTTTACCGGCTTACTCTCGCGGCCCGCGATCGTGCTGTATGTGAAGCTCCCCGAGTTGCCGCTGCGCGCGATGCCGCCGTAGACCGAGTCCATACTCGTGTTGTACAGACCATTCGGGTCGGTCGCAGCCTTCGCGTTCAGGAACTCGGTGTACTGGGCGTTCGTGAC
>CBDUYG010000563.1:0-3140 GCA_965371385.1 uncultured Myxococcales bacterium
TTCATGTACTGGGCACCGCGCGGCTCACCCACCGCCCACATCTCTTCACCGATCACGCAGTGGCGCCACGGGGTAGCGTCCTTGCCTCCGAAGTCTCCGGGCCAGTGCTGGGTCAGCCAGCCCTTCTCGGCGAGCGCGCCGCAAAAGGTCTTGGAGAAGGCCGCCTGAGCATCACTCCCCGGTCCGTGACTCGAGATCTCCTCCCAATCCTCGGGCAGGATCTCGTCGAGGAAGGCGCGCACTTCTTCGCGGTGCGCGACATCGGACTCCGACCAATCAAACTCCACGTTCGGCTCCTCCACCCAGCAAGCGACAGGACGTTCGGGCTGCACCATGGGGAATGGCTCGGCGCTCGCTCGGGGGATCATCCTAGCAGGTTGCGTAGGAACTCCGGAGCCCACCGGAGGGCTATCGTGGAATCGGGTGCGGCCCGCACGGGGCATGCGGCGCGTGGAGTGTCGGTTGGATTCCGCGGCGAGGCTTCACGCCCCGGCCATGGCATCCCGGGTCATCGATCCGACTTCGGTGGTGAACTCGAGAGGCAGAGCCACGTCGATCCAGCAGCAGCCTACTCCAGACGCTGCCAGCGCTGCTCTTCGATACTCCAGGCAAAGCGAGTCACGCGGCCCGTGGCCGTAACGACGAGTGCGTAGTCGCGCTCGGGGCTGCGGAGGTAGAGGGCACCCGGGCTTGCACCATTCTGGGCGGCGCGCGAGGACACCGCCAACGGAGCGGTCGCCTGGGGATGGAAGGTGAGCCAATCGACGAGGGGCTCACCCTGCGCGCCGGTAAAGCTCGGCGTCTGCAGGGCCTCTTGAGCCAGGTCGCCCGGGGCGGGGATGTGAGCGCGATTCGCACCCCAGACGATCGAGCCGCTGGACTCGAAGGGAAGTGACGCAACGACCTCCCCGAATTCGTTGCTGCGGGTCAGGACGGCCATCATCGACGATCCGTCCGAGCTGGGCTCGAAGCGAATCCGATGTTCCTCACCCGTCTCGACGACGCCGGCGCCAGCGAGCGTGATCATCTCTTCGAGTGCGTCCACCGTCGCCTCGGCGCGGTTGTGCTCGCCGTACGATCGGACGGCGGGAACGGCGGCCATCGTGAGCGTCGCCATGGCCGCCACGCCGAGGAACCATTCGATTCGCTTGATCGTCCTGGACTCGCCGAGATTGGATTCGCTGGACTGGTAATCGGATTCATCCGACGTCGACATGGTGATCCCCGCTTTCCTCCTTTGAATCGGCCAACGGCTGCAGCGGGCTGAGACCTTCCTCACTCGCAGGCGGAGGCTCCACGATTGCCAAGGATTCCGAAAAGCATCGAGTCGGCAGCCGGTTGCGTTGCTTCCTGCAAGAGACGTGCGAGTTGACATCGCTTCGAGCGCGGAGCTATCAACTCCGGCGCACGCCCGGCAGGTCTTTTCATCCGCGTTTCCAGGGTCGTCTCGCAGCGATCCTCCAGGGAGGCTCCATGGCGTTCCCCGACTACGAGCCCACCATTCCGGCGTTCTTGCGCAGCATCGTCGAACGTTTCGGCGGCAATCCCCTCGTCGTGCTCGACGAAGAGCGAGCCAGCTACGCGGAGATAGAAGCCTGCTCGGCACGTCTCGCTCGCGCCCTGCTGGCTCGCGGCGTGGGCAAGGGCAGCCTCGTCGGCGTGCTCCTGCCGAACGGTCCGGATTGGATCGCGTCGACGCTGGCGATCACGCGCATCGGCGCGATTGCGGTGCCCCTCAACACGTTCTTCCAAACGCGAGAGCTGGCCTGGATGCTGCAGCACTCGGACGTTCAGCACCTGCTCTGCTCCGCGAGCTTCTTGAATCACGACTATCTCACGCGGCTCGAGCAGGCCGCACCGGGCCTCTCCGATTCACCCCCCCTCGCGCCGCTGCGAATTCCCACCCTGCCCTACCTGCGCGAGATCTGGGTCTTCGGCGAGTCCAATCGCGCCTGGAGCCGCGACGCGCGCGTAGAGATCGAGACGGCGGGCGGGGACTCGGCGATCGACGAAGACTTCCTGGCAGCGGTAGAGGCGAACGTGACTCCAGCCGACCCGATGCTGATCCTCTACAGCTCGGGATCGACCGCCGATCCGAAGGGCGCCGTCCACAGCCACGGCGCGGTGATCCGTCACTCGCACAACCTGCTGCACAACCGGAACCTGAGCTCGGACGATCGCATCTGGACCCCGATGCCCTTCTTCTGGGTGGGGGGCTTCGTCTTCTCGCTGCTCGGTGTCATGCACAGTGGCGCCTGCATCCTGCTCGAGGAGGCCTTCGAGCCGGGCCGGACGCTCGAGTTCCTCGAGCGCGAGCGCGCGACCATTGCGGCAGGCTGGCCCCACTTCGGTCAGGCGATGGCGAATCATCCGAGTGCCAAGGAGCGCGACCTCTCCTCCCTGCGCTCGGGCAACATCCCGGGGCTCCTCCCCGAGTCCGTCGTTCCTGCGGACCCCGAGCGCCGGCCCAACGCACTCGGAATGACCGAAACCTGCAGCCAGCACACCTGGCTCAACGACGGCCCGCTGCCCGAGCACCTGCGCGGCTCCCATGGAGTCCCCGTGGCGGGGCTCGAGCACAGGATCGTCGATCCGGAGACGGGGGAACTCGCGCCACCGGGCGAGTTGGGAGAGATCCAGGTTCGGGGCTACAGCCTGATGCAGGGGCTCCACAAGGTGGAACGCGAGGATACGTTCGAACCCGACGGATTCTATGCCACCGGCGATGGAGGCTATTTCAATTCAGATGGGGTCCTCTATTTCAAGGGCCGGATGGGCGACATGATCAAGACCGCCGGCGCCAACGTCACCCCGAGCGAGGTCGAGCAGGTGATGGCGGCCTACCCCGAGGTCCAGAGCGCCTATGTCGTCGGAATCCCGGACCCCGAGCGCGGTCAGCTCGTCACGGCCTCGGTGGTCCTGGCGCCCGGCGCTGACGCGACCCCCGACGAGCTCAAGGCCCGCCTCAAGGGAGATCTCTCGGCCTACAAGGTCCCGCGCCACCTCTTCATCGATGCCGCGGGCGACCTTCCCTTTACCGACAGCGGCAAGATCGACAAACGCAGCCTCGCGATCCTGATCGAGAAGCGAGTCAGCGCGGGTACATAGACGAGCGAGTCAGCACGGGTGCATTGATGAGC
>CBDUYG010000564.1:0-3139 GCA_965371385.1 uncultured Myxococcales bacterium
CGCGGCATCTCGGTCGTGAAGTCGATGCTGCGTGGCCAACGCTGCCTGGCCAGGTTGCCCTTGCAGAACTCCATGATCTTCTCTCGCGTCTCGTCGTCGGGAGCTGTTCCCGGGCTCAGCTCGATCACCGCCTTGATCTCTTCACCCGTGTCGGCATTGGGGACCCCGAAAACCGCCACGTCGACGATCGTCTCGTGCTGCTGCAGGGCCGATTCGATCTCGGCCGGATAGATGTTCACGCCACCGACGATGATCATGTCGTTGGCGCGGTCGTTCAAGAAGAGAAACCCGTCCGCATCGAAGTAACCGATGTCCCCGACGGTGACGAACCCCTGCTTCGAAGCCTTCTTCGTCTTCTCCTCGTCCTTGTAGTACTCGAAGGAGATCCCCTCCATTCTCATGTAGATCGTCCCGCTCTGGCCCGTCTCGAGCTCGTTCCCATCGTCGTCCAGGACCTTGACCTCGGAACGCGGGAAGGGGCGACCCACCGATCCGGGGTGTTTGCGCCAATCGGAGGGGCTGATGATGGTTCCACCGATCTCGGTGGCGGAGTAGTACTCCCAGATCACGTCTCCCCACCAATCGAGCATCTTCCACTTCGTCTCGACGGGACACGGCGCCGCGGCGTGAATCATGGTGCGGAGCGACGAGACGTCATACTTCGCCCGCTCGTCTTCCGGCAGGGAGAGCAGCCGGTGGAACATGGTGGGAACCATGTGGGTGTGGCTGACGCGATGACGCTCGATCCTCTCCAGCATCCCCTCGGGCGTGAAGCGCTCCATCAGGATGACGGGATGCCCGCAATGAAGCGAGGTCGTCGCCCAGTTGTTCGGGGCGGCGTGGTAGAGCGGCGCCGGCGTGATGTGAACGTGTCCATCGTGGGGCTGAATGCCGAAGAGCGCGAACAAGCCCATGATGGCGAGGGCCGCGTCATCGGGCGAGACCTCGGCCAGCGGGCGCCGTACCCCCTTCGGGCGGCCGGTAGTGCCGGAGGTGTAGAACATCAGGGAGCCCGCCCGAGGGTTCTCCGGCCTCGAGCAGGGCTGCCCTTCCACGAACTCGCCGAGCGGGCGGAATCCCTCGATCCCGCCTCTTTCGCCGGCGCCGCCCACCGCAAAGCGCCGATCGGCGGGCAAGCCGGCTTCGTCGGCTGCGCGGATCGCCTCGTCCCCGAAGCTCTCGTGGCCGAAGAAGAGCTTCGATTCCGAGTCGCTCAGGATGTACGCGATCTCGGGTCCCACGAGATGCCAGTTGATCGACGTGATGTAGAGCCCCGACTGCATCGCGGCGAGACAAAGAGCCAGATGCTCCGCGTTGTTGGGAAGAGCGACGGCGACGTGGTCCCCATGCGCGAGTCCGAGCGCCCGAAATCCATGGGACATCTGGTTGACCAGGTCATAGAGCTCGCCATAGCTCGTTTCATGACCTTCCGGGTCGACGATGGCGAGCCGCTCTCGATCGTCTTCGGCGATTCTCCAGAATCCGATCACGGGGTCGATCGTCTGCTTCGACATTGGAACCGTCACTCCTCAATCCTCGGCGCTGGCTGCAGCCGCCTGTTTGCGAAGCCGAGTGCGAAGCTCGAACTTCTTGATCTTTCCGGACGGCGTCCGGGGGAAGTCGTCGACTTCGTGGAGCTCCTCCGGCCACTTCTGGCGGGTGAGACCCGCGGCCGCGAGGTGCTGCTGCACCGTGTCCAGGTCGGGGGCCGTCGCACCGGGCGGCGGGCGCAAGAACGCGCAGGCTCGCTCGCCCATGCGCGGGTCGGGCCCGGCCACCACGGCCACCTCTGCCACACCGGGCATCTTCGCCAGCAGCTCCTCGACCTCGGCCGCACTGATGTTCTCGCCCCCGCGTATGATGATGTCCTTGGTACGATCCGTGATCGTGAGCCAGCCCCGTTCGTCGACGATGCCGATGTCACCGGTCGCGAGCCAGTCGCCGTCCACGAACGCCTCTTCTGTCAGCGCCGGATCCGTGTAGCCGGCGAAGAGCTCGGGGCCTCGAGCCAGGATCTCCCCGGGCATGCCGGGTGGAACCTCCCGCCCTTCAGAATCGACGAGTCGCATCTCCACACCGGGTAGCGTTGCTCCGTCGGTGTACTTCCGCCTCTCCGCCGGGTCGTCGTAGCTCGATCCCGTAATCGAGGGCAGCTCACTGCATCCGTAGGAACGAATGATCGAGATCCCGAGCCCCTCGGCACGATCGGCGACGGCCGCCGGCACGGGAGCGCCGCCGAGGCCGACGTTGCGGATGCGCTCCAGGTGGGCCGGCAAGAAGTCGGGGTGATCGAGCAGACTCGTCAAGAAGAACGTCGAGCCGCTGCCCGCGGTGAGATCGCCCTCGAGAACGGCGGCCAGCACCGCGCCCGGATCCCAGACGTCGGTCAGATGGATCGGCATGCTCCGCAGCAGCGGAAGAAGCAGCCCGGTCATCATCCCGATGAAGTGACCCACGGGTGCGCCCGCGAGAGTCGGCCGATCGATCCGGGGCTGGATGGCGGCCAGCTGCCGGGTCTCCGCCAGAATACTCCGATGGGTGTGTACGACACCCTTCGGGTCGGAAGTCGTGCCCGAGGTATAGGCGATGACGGCGGGAGAGTCGGGATCGACCTTCGGAAGCGACTCGCGGGGATCGCAATCGGCGAGATCTTCGAATCCGATGGCTCCGGCCGGGACCGATCCGATCGTCACGACGTGCTCCAGATTCGAGGCGCCGGCTCGAACCGTATCGAGGGTTGCCAGGTAGTCGAGACCCCTGAACCGATCCGCCGTCACGAATGCACGTGCCCCACTCTGACGAAGAATGAATCCCACCTCCCTCGGTCCATAGAAATGGACGATGGGCAGGATCGTGGCGCCGCTGAGTACGACACCCCAGAATGTCGCCGCCGCCTCCAGCCAGCTGGGCAGCTGAAACGCCACTACATCCCCCGGCCCGATGCCGAGGCGCCCGAGGCCCGCGGCTACCCGACGCGCCAGCTCGTGAACCTCTCTCACCGTGCCACGATGAGGACGCGTATCGGACCACACCCGCAGAGTGAGCTCCCCGTTGGCACGCAGGGATTCATCGAGCACGGAGGCGAGGGTTTCGTCCGTCCAATGGCCGTCGGCCAGATAACGGGCTGCCAGCTCGGGCG
>CBDUYG010000565.1:0-3136 GCA_965371385.1 uncultured Myxococcales bacterium
GGAGATCTGGCCCCCGGTACGCAGCTCGCGAGCTGGCTGCTCGGCGATGACCTCCTCTATACCTTCGTCGTGTCCGTCGACAACATCGCCGAGGGGCGCTCGCCTCGGCTGCACCTGCGCTTCATGCAGCCCGAGGGCAGGTTCCGGGTCATCGAGACAGACGAGGGCCGCATCCTCGACCACCCTGCCAACTCGGCCCGCTACGACATCATCAGCGACGTCTTCGTCGCCTTCGACGCCGATGCCGCAGCGCGACTCTACGACGAGGTCTACCCGCTCCTCTCCGAGTCCTACCGGGAGCTCGGCTACCTGGACGAGAGCTTCGAGGAGACCCTCGAGCGAGCCATCATCGAGCTCCTCCGCACCCCCATTCTCGACGGCGAGGTCGAACTCGTGCCTCTCTCCGCCACCTATGCCTTCGCCGACGTCAACCTCGAGGATCTCTCGCCGGTCCAGAAGCAGCTACTGCGGATGGGTCCGGCCAACGTCCGCCAGATCCAGGCCAAGCTTCGTGTGCTCGCCCGAGCCCTCGGTATGCCAGTAGAGGAGTTTCCTGCGACGTGGATCGTGGTTCCCCGCTCCTTGGAGGAGAGCGAAGCCGAGAGTCTCGATAACCAGTGGGATTAGATTCCCGAGCGTCCGCGATACGGGATCCGAAGTCCTGAGATCCGATTCGCTGCTCGATGCGAGGCGGCCCCCGGCCTCGCCTTCCTCGTAGAGGAGCGCGGTGCCTGGAAAATCCGGCGGACCCAGCCCCATCTCTCGCAACGAGACCGTGCGCGTGAGCATGGAGCGAATTCTGCGCGAAGGCCCAGCGACGGCCAGGGAACTCTCCCAGCGCCTCGGCGTTCGAGAGGCGGACCTTCCCGATCACCTCGGCCATCTCGAGAAGAGCCTGCGCACTCGGGGTGAGCGGCTTCGAATCGAATCGCCCATCTGCTTCGACTGCGATTTCGACTTTCCCCGGCGCCACCGCTTCACTCGCCCGGGCCGCTGCCCCGAGTGCCACGGCCGCCGACTCTCCTATCCGGAGTTCTCGATTCGCTGATCCTGGATCCCACCGGTTCTCGCTGGATCGCGCCATGACTCCCGCCAAGTTGCACAATCCGGTTTCGGCGATAGAGTACGCAGGAGCCATCGTCAATGGCTTCCGGCCTCGACTTCCAATCAATTTTCGAGCGGTTCTCGACCCGTTGTCGAGCGATCACCGAGCCAATATCGAGCCGGGGCCGGCTCCCAGAGGTCTCAGCGCGCCCGCAAGAACTGGGGACCCCGTGTCCGCCTCCACCCAATCCAGCCGAATGACCGACCGCCTCGGATCGATTTCGAGCACCGCCGTGAGCGTACGTACCGTGCGTCGGCGCGGGTGGCTTTGAGATGAACGAAGGCCACCCCAGCATCGAAGAGTCGAAGCCCAACAAGCTCAGATGGATCTTCATCGGCGCAGGCCTGCTCTTCATCGTCGCAGGCTTCGCCCTTCAGCAGACGGCACCCGAGCCCGAGAAGCGCGAAGCTCAGGGCGAAACAGCCCTCACCTTGCGCGCCACGGAGGTGCGTGCGCAGAGCTTTCGGCGCGTAGCCGAGGTGGCGGGGTTGCTCGAAGCGCGACGCACGATCGAGCTCTTCGCGGAGGGCGAAGGCCGGGTCGTCGAAGTCGGAGCCGAAGAGCTCGACACTGTCGTCGCGGGTCAAATGCTCCTTCGCATCGAATCCCTCGTCCCGGAGCTCGAGGTCGCCCGCGCCGAGGCGACCCTCGCGCGAGCACTCAGCCAGGATCGCCTCGCGAAGGCGAGCTTGAATCGTCAAAACAAGCTCGCGGGCAGCTCCGTCGCAAGTGAGGCCGCGCGAGACGAGGCGATCAACGCCGAATCCGTCGCCCGAGCCGCCGTCAACGAGGCTCGCGCCGCCCTCAAGCAAGCGAAGGATCGCCTCGACAAGGTCGTCCTCGATGCGCCCTTCGCCGGGCAGCTGCGCGTCTTCTCTGCCGAGGCCGGTGAGTACGTGCGCGTCGGCGAACGAGTCGGCGAGCTCCTCGAAGTCGACCGACTGCGCATCACGATCGCGCTCTCGGATCGCGAAGTCGTGTCCGTCCGCACCGGAGCGGTCGCCGGGGTCGTCGCCTCCGCGCGGCCGGGCGAGCGCTTCGAGGGAAGAGTCGAGCGGATCGGCGGCGCGATCGATCCGACGAGTCGCAAATTCCCGGTTCAGATCGAAGTCCCGAACGCGCAGGGCCGGCTGATGCCCGGCATGGTCGCGACCGTCGAGTTGCCGCTCGGCGAGTCCGTGGAGATGCTCGCGATACCGCGCGAGGCCGTGCTCAGCGAGTTCGGAATTCCCTTCGTCTACGCGATCGAACGCGACACCAGCCAGGAGCGCGAGGTCTACCGGGCGCGCAAGCGTCGCGTCGAGATTCGCGACATCGCCTTTCGTCCCGTCGAGGTCGAGGTGGTGAAGGGACTCGAGAGTGGGGAGAAGATCGCGACCTCCTCGCTGCGTCAGCTACGTGACGGGGTTCAGGTGTCGCCGCGGATGACGACCGGCAATGCCGGGGTCTCCGAGGTCGTCTCACGGATCGAGGGCGATGATTCACTCCCGACGCATACGCTGCGCGAAGGAGACGGGGGATGAGCCCCGCGCGCTTCTCCGTCCGGCAGAACGTCCTCGTCAACCTGATCTTCCTCGTCCTCATGATCGCGGGGGTACTCGCGGCTCGCAAGATCCCGGTAGACGTCTTCCCCGACATCTCGTTCAACCAGGCGGTACTGACGACCATCTGGCCCGGCGCCTCTGCGGGCGAGGTGGAGCGGCTCGTCACCACCCGGATCGAGGAGGAGGTGCGGGAGATCGCGGGAATCAAGGACTGGTCCAGCTTCTCCTCCCAGGGCGTCTCCTCGATCAGCATCGACTGGATGGAGACCCTCAGCAGCGCGGAGCAGCAGGCGGCGCTCAACGATCTGCGGGCCGCGGTCGATCGCGTGACGGACCTCCCCGAAGAAGCCGAAGAGACGATCCTGATGGAGATCTCGGTCTCCGAGGTCTTCGAGATCGCGATGATCGCGGTCAGCGATGGCGGCGGAATCGGCGAGTACACCCTACGCGCCGTCGCGCGAGACCTCGAGCGGAAGGTCGAGCGCAT
>CBDUYG010000566.1:0-3131 GCA_965371385.1 uncultured Myxococcales bacterium
TGCAGATAGGAGTCGAATTCATCCGTCCAGGCGCGAACCTCGAAGTCGAGGGAGCTGTCGCCGAAGCCCTGGAAGAGGACGTAGGGCTCGGGGTCGCCCAGCACGTTGTCGGCGTTCCGGGCGACCCCGAGCAGCACCTCGGTGACCCTTCGTGGATCGGATCCATAGGCCACGCCGATGGGAATCTCCAGGCGCCGACGCCGATCGGTCAAGGTCCAGTTGGTCACCGGCATCGAGATCAGATCTGCGTTGGGTAGAATGATCTCGGCTCCCTGCCAGGTTCGAACGGTGCTCGAGCGGATGCCGATCCGCTGGACGACTCCGAAGACGTCGTCGAGGGAGATCGTGTCCCCGATCTCGATCGGCCGCTCGGTCAGCAGGATGATCCCCGAAACGAAGTTGTTCACGATCGTCTGCAGGCCGAAGCCGATGCCCACGCCGAGGGCGCCCGCGAGCAGGGTGAATCGATTCAGATCGACTCCGAGGACGCTCCCGGCCAGCACGAAGCCGGCCGTCAGGATGACGTACTTGACCAGCGTGGAGATGGCGTAGGGCTGTCCCTTGGGCAGATGAATCCGGGTATAGACGTCTTCCTCGAGGGCGAAGCGAACGAAGCGCGAGAGCAGGAGGGTGAGCCAGATGGTCAGGATCGCTGCAATCACGTCCCCGATTGTGATCTCGGCCGACGGCAGGGGGAGTGCGGTTGCGAGGAGCGCCTGGGCGGAACCCAGGACGCGGCTCAGGAGAGTTCCGGCGTTCAGCGTCAGGATGATCCAGAGAATCCAGGCAGCCCAGCGGATGAGGAGACCGAGACGGCGTTGAACGAGTCGACGGTTGCGTCGGACCATTCCCAGGCGCTCCAGGGGGCCGACCCGGAGCAGGAACATGACCAGTCCGTCCAGCACGTAGACGGCTCCGTAGATCGCGATCGAGCCATAGATCGCCGTCGAGACGGTCTTGGCCAGAATGGTCGAGAAGCTCGTGTAGCCTCCGGCATCGGCCAACAGGCTGATGCTGATCATGATGAGCCCGGCCCGAAGGCCGTAGCCGATGATGCGGAACATTCGCCCCTGTGCGACCTCCGGCGGGATGCCGTGAAGGCGCGCGGGACGCAGCCAGTATGTGAAGAGCGCCAGGGCGACGATGGCTTCGACCAGGAAGATGAGACGTGGCAGGACGATGAGTGCATCGAGCATCTCGCGAATCCGGTCGACGATGAAGAAGACCACCAGCGCGTTCATGATCGGCAGAAGGGGCTGCTCGACGATTCGTCGCAGTAGTACGACGGCGGGGAAGAGGATGGCGGCCGCCAGGATCGCGCCCAGCGCGGGATAGCGGGTTCCCATCCAGACCGCCGCGATCATGAACGAGGAGAGCAGCGTGACGGCGATGGGACTTTCGAAAACCACACCGACCTTGGCGATTTCCTCGTCACCCTGGAATTGTTGGCGTGCCATGGGGCGGATCCGGAACATGAACGCGCCCAGCAGCAGGGTGAGCACGGCCTGGAGGATCACAGTGTCGCGTTCGCGTTCCCAGAAGGCCGTCAACGCCTCGAGCTGGCGGGCGTGTTGCTCGGTGAGACTTTGCCAGATTTCGGCATCCCGGACGTGTCCCCAGAAGAGCGGACTCCAGACGGGGGGCTGATCCCGTCGCAGGAGGTTGTCCTCGACGTGCGTCCGGGCACCACCGATGCGTTTGAGATCGGCCTTGGCAGTCTCGTTGAGACTCGCCACATCACTTTGGAGCGCGAGGAGGTCCGCCTGGCGATCCTTGGCCTTGGCCTCCGTTGACTTGATCGAGTCTTCGACCTCCTCGATCTGGGCGAGGATCGCGGGATCGGCCTCCCTCTCGACGGCCTTGTCGTGGGTCGCCTGCCAGATCTGGTCGGTCGAGCGAAGCTCGGCCAGCGTCTTTCCGATCGCCTTGGCGCGAGCGCTCAGGGTTCCCTGCGTGGTATCCAGCTCGTCCTGGAGCTCTTCCCACTGGTTTCGAAGGCTCGAGAGCTCGAGGATCGAAGGAGCGCCAAGGAGCAGTGCCTTCGATCTATTGCGGACGCTGTCCACCTTGCGCCGGAGATTCGGGATCTGCGTCCTGGCCGCTTCCACCTCGGGGGTTGGCTTCAGGTCGGCGACCATCTCGGAGAGTCTTCCCTTCTCACTCTCGGAGGCGACTCCGATCTGGGAGATCGATATCCTCTTCACCTCCGGCTTCTCGGGCGACGGAGCTGCTTCGGGCTTCGTATCGGGCTTCGCTGGCTCGATTACCTGGGCGACCTGGGCGTCGCTGCCGTGGGCGATGAGGAAGAGCGAGAGCAGGGCGCAGAGCACCACCTGGTGACGGAGAGCGGCCGATCTCATGATCGCTGAGCAAGCCTCGTATGATCTGTCGTCAATGGTTGGCGAGTCATTCGATTCGCTGATGGGCCCCAGGCCATGACTCTCAGGGCTCCGATGCCGGAGCAGGAGGGGCGCTGCGAAGAGACGCGGCGAACCCCTGAATCAGGCACAGGCCGTTGGGTCCCGTCAGGGTATAGGCCTGTGGCCCCTTCGAGCGATACTCCATCGAGCTGTTGCCATCCTCGATCGCGCCCTGACAGATTGGGATGTTCGGGACGATCGTCGTAATGTCGCGTGGCTCGGTGAAGCCGAAGCGCGTCGCAAGGGGAAAGCTCCCTTTCAGATAGATCACCTCGGAATCCTCGTAGATGACCTTGAACCACGCGGGCCGTCTCGGAATCACGGAATCACCTCGGGTCGAGCGGATGCTGCGATCACGCCAGAGTGCAAGGTTCCCCATTCCCAAGGACTGGCACTCCGACTCCCCACGTCGGTATACCCCACGAGGGCCATTGTCGACGTAAGTGACCTCCTCTCCTTCGACGAAGACCGCTTGGCAGTTCTCGCTGGGGGCCGTGTATGCCGCGAGCGGCGTGTCTCCCAGGAGCATGTGAGCCTCGAGGTATCCGCCGCGCTCCACCACCCGCTCGACCGGCATTCCGGTCTTCATCGAAGGAATGCCGGAATCGAAGCCGGCCTTCTGGATCTTCTGGGCGCGCTTCTCCTTCGCTTCCTCGCTCGTCGCGCATGCGCCCGCAAGAAGAGCCGCGAGCGCAAGAGGAAGGAGGGAGT
>CBDUYG010000567.1:0-3129 GCA_965371385.1 uncultured Myxococcales bacterium
CGCTCCTCGACGGCATCGAGGTACTCCGGAAAGCTCTCGAAGGGCCAGTCCTCTCCAACGCCCGCCAGCAGGGCGTCGTACGACATCCCCTCGACGCTCTCGAGGGTACGTAGAATCAACTCTCGATGCTCTGGTCGGGTGGGGGCGATGCCGAAGCCGCAGTTTCCAGCGACGACCGTCGTGACTCCGTGCCAGGGTGAAACCGTCAGCATGCGATCCCAGAGCACCTGGGCGTCGTAGTGGGTGTGGACGTCGACGAAGCCCGGCGCGACGATGCAACCGCTCGCGTCGATCTCCCGATCGGCGTCGCCCGACACCTCCCCCAACGCGGCGATCAGACCGCCCCGAACGCCCAGATCCCCCGCGCGCCCCGGAGCACCAGTGCCGTCCACCAGCTTCCCACCGCGAATCACCAGATCGAATTTCTCGGACATCACCTTCTCCAGTTCTGGCTCGGAAGCTCGCAGGAGCCCAAGATGGAAGGATCCCGCGTTGAGCCCCGACGTCAAGCACCCGAAATCGCTCGACCGCTCTCCTGCGCTCTCTATACTGGCGCCGATGAGAAGCTACGACGCGATCATTCTGGACGCGGACGGGACCCTGCTCAACTCCCGCGGCGAAATCCGGCCCCGGGTTCTCGAGTGTCTCGAGCGGGTGATGGAGAGCGGCGTGCTCGTGATGCTCGCGACCGGACGGAGCGCGCAGACGGCGCGCGAGGTCGGACGCGCCCTCGGCTCACCCCTCCCTTCCCTCGTCTTCAACGGCGGAGCACTCTACTGCCCCTTCGACGATCGCATGCTCGAGTCGCGCACCCTCGAGGATGCCATTGTCTCGGCCTTCATCGAACGCGCCCGCGAACTCGACGGCTTCTGGCTCGCGAGCCGGCACGACAGCCTGGTGGTCAGTCCACCGCGAACCAGCGAAGAACGTCAACTGACCCGGCAATTCAAGCGAGTCGTCCACCACGGCGACGGCGATCCCCATCCGCGTGAGGTCATTCGGATCACGACCCTCTCCTCGCGCTACAGCGAGCCGGATGCACTCTACGAGCTCTTCTCGGAGATCGACGATCCCGCGATCGCCATCTCGCGTGCCTATCCCCTGCGAGTGATCCCCGCCTTTCGCAAGAGCAAGCTGCAGGCGCTTGAATTCGAGCCCCACTCCGCGGGCAAGCGGGAGGCGCTGCTCTACCTCGAGCGGGAGCACGGCATTCCGGCCGAGCGGGTCGTGGCGGTCGGAGACGCGAACAACGACCTCCCGATGCTCGAGTCTGCGGGGCTGAGCGTTGCGATGGAGAACGCGACGCCGGAGGTCAAAGCGGCGAGCGACCGCACGATCGGCAACAACGACAGCCATGCCATCGCCGACCTGGTGACGGAACTCTTCTTGTAGGAGCCGGCGTCCAGCGAGCCGGCTCAGCCCTCCCCGAGGTGCTTCTTCAGCCCCTCGAGCATCCCAGAGTAGGCGCCCCCAACGGCCGTCTCGATCGCATTCGCCGGGATCCCGTCGGGATCGTCGAAGGTCGCGCCCCAATCGACCCGGCAACCTCCGCCGGCCTCGCTCACCTTCACCGTCGCAACGTAGTTCTCGACCGGAAGCGGCCCTCCGATGATCGCGTAGCTGAGAGTCCGACCGGCCTCGTCCAGCGAGTCGAGGCGCTCTTCCATGACGACTCCGCCCGGCATGCCGATGCTGCGCACGCTGCCGATCCCCTCCCCCTCGAGCTCACAGCTGTCGACGCCGGGCGCCCATGAGCCGAGGCCGCCAAAATCCGCCAGCACGATCCAGACCTGATCCGCCGTTGCCTGATACTCCGCGTTGACCGCGACCTTACCCATATTCGAAGCTCCTATCTCGTCCATCCGGCTGCGAGGTGCGCACTCACGCCTTTCGCAACCAGGGGGGATGAATGACGACCCGGCGCGATCCGGGTCGCACGAGAGGTTCGACCAGGATCGGGGCGCGCGCCAGTCGCGAGCGACCGATTCACCGGCACGCCCCAGCGCAATCCCCTCCGTCCTGCGCCTGCTCTATGCTCCGAGCCCGGTCGTTCGCCCACTCCGAGAGGGGGGGGTCGGAACGCGAAACGACAAGAGCTCGAGGTCGGGAGTAAGGTCATGACAAGCAAGTCGGCGCGAGAGCTCGGCCCTGGAGACTGGATTCTCTCCAACTTCAGCCTGATGGGCGTCTCCTTCGACGATCGCATCGACGCGGCGGCGGAGGCCGGCTTCGCGGGAATCGGCCTCTTGCTCTACGAATACAGCAACCTCCTCGAGTCGGGACGCACCGCCCTGGAGCTGAGGAAAGCGTTGGATTCAAGAGGCCTCGTGCTCGCGGAGATCGAGGCCTTGATGGGATGGGCGAGCACCGACACCACTGCCGCAGACCGGGCCCTCGATGTCGCGTGCGAGATGGCCGACGTCTTCGGCGCACGCCACCTGCAGGCAATCGGTCCCTACGAGGGATCGATCGATGACGCGGTCCGGGCCTTCGCGCGGGTCTGCGATCGGGCGGCCCGATCCGAGCTGCGGGTCGCGATCGAATTCCTGCCCCCGAACAACATCCCCGACGCCGGTGTGGCGCTCGAAATCGCCGAGCAGGCGGATCGGCCGAACGGCGGGGTGTGTCTCGACGTCTGGCACCACTTCCGGGGCGCGAAGGACGAGAGCTTGATTCGCGCCCTCCCGGTTGGCCGCATCGTCTCCCTGCAGCTCAGCGACGGCACCCTCGAGCCCGCCAATCCCAACTACATGGCGGATACGATGGAGAACCGCGTGGCGCCGGGAGAAGGCGAGTTCGACCTGGCGGGCTTCCTGGCCATGCTCGACGAGATCGGCTGCCGGGCCCCGCGCTCCTTCGAGGTGCTCTCGAGGGAGTACTCGAGCATGCCACCGGTGGATGTCGCGCGCCGGATCGCAGCCGGGGCGAAGAAGCTGCCCGCCCCCGCTTGATCTCTTGTGCGATCGGACGCTAGAAGATGCTCTTCGCCGTATCGGCGAACTCCCAGAACGCGCGTAGGGAGCGAACCTTGCCCTCATCGTTGACGCGATAGACGATCACCAGCTCCGTCCGGCTCACCATCCCATTCGAGAGCTTGACCGTGATGGATCCGACGTTGGCGCATTCGTT
>CBDUYG010000568.1:0-3121 GCA_965371385.1 uncultured Myxococcales bacterium
AGCTTCGGCGGCAAGGGCGGACCCCGGGGCGTGGACATCACGGCGATCCTCTCGCGCAAGGCGAAGGGTCGACCGGTCAAGTGGATCGAGGATCGCATCGAGTACCTCACGGCCGGTGGTGGCCAGGCCTGGGATCGTCACTACGACGCGCGGCTGGCGGTCAAGGACGGCAAGATCACGGGCTTCGACGTGAAGCTGGTCGACGACCTCGGCGGCAATGGCGAGGGCTTCGGAGCGATCAGCGCGGCGAAGCCCCTCGCCGCGTTCACCGGGCCCTATACGATCGAAGCGGCGCAATACGATCTCGCGCTGGTGGCGAGCAACAAGTGTCCCGCCGGTCCCTATCGCGGGATGGGGCCGCCGCCGCACTTCTTCGTCCTCGAGTCCCTCGTCGACATTGCCGCGCGCAAGCTCGACGTGGATCCCGCAGAGTTCCGGCGCCGGAACTTCATCCGCGACGATCAGTTTCCCTACACGATCCCGAGCGGCAACGAGTACGACAGCGGCAGCTACGAGGCCGTGCTCGACAAGGTCCTCGCAATGGCGGACTACGCCAAGCTGCGTGAGGACCAGGCGAAGGCGCGGCAGGCCGGCCGCCTGGTGGGAATCGGCGTCGGGACGGCGATCGAGCCGGGAGTCTTCGATTGGAACTCGTATGCCATCGTCGGCGTGCAGGGGACGGGCGTGCCCGAGGGCGCAACCGTCAGCATCGACATCATGGGCAACATCACCGTCACGGTGGGCTTTGCACTCGAGGGACAGGGTCAGTACACCTTGATCACCCAGCTGGTGGCGGACTACTTCGGGACGGAGATGAACGCCGTCACGGTGGTTCCCGCCGATAGTCAGACGGCGCCGCCGAGCTTTGGTCCGGGCGGGAGCCGCCTCGGTGTCGCGATCACCGGGGCCGTGCTCGGAGCGTGCGAGAAAATCAAGCAGAAGATGATCCTGGTCTGCGCGGGCCTCTTCCAATCTCCTCCCGAGGCCCTTCAGCTGCGCGACGGAGTCATCGGCATCCCCGGCGTCGAGCAGGCCCAGATGCCCGTTGCGATGGTGGCCGGCACGATGCTCGGACGCAGCGATCTCTTGCCGCCCGAGGTCGATCCCCGGCCCGAGGCCACCCACGTCTGGACGGCACCCGGCCGCACCCAGCCCGACGATCAGGGCCGCGCCAAGAGCTACCTCACGGCGGCCCAGGCGGTCCACATCGCCCATCTGGAGATCGACCCCGAGACCGGGATGGTCGAAATCCTCGATTACTGGGTGGTGGACGACGTCGGCACCCGGCTCAATCCCAACACCGTGAGAGGCCAGCTCCAGGGCAGCATCGCCCAGGGGATCGGCGCCGCGCTCCTCGAGGAGTACGAGTACGACGAGGACGGCCAACCCCTCTGCACGACCTACATGAATTATCTGATGCCGACGGCGAGCGACGTTCCGATCGCGCACAAGGGAGAGGTCGTGACGCCCTCCCCCTTCACGCCGCTGGGCGCCAAGGGCTGCGGCGAAGGAGCCATCCACACCACCCCGGCCACCATCCTGTGCGCCATCAACGACGCGCTCGCGCCCCTCGGCACGAGCGCAACGGAGGTTCCGGCGTCTCCGATGCGGCTCTGGAATCTCATTCGCAACGCCAGGGAAGGTGGAGCGACGTAAGTCCCAAGCAGCGGCGCCTCGTCCCCTGCTGGTTGGGCGAGCGCCGACGAACCGTCGCTCCGATCGGTAGATCAGAGCGACCTCGAGCCAAAGGAGTATCCCATGGCGGACGACAACCACTTCGTGGCCCTCTCCGAGTGTCACTTCATGAATCCGGGCACCCTCGCCGAGGTCAACTACTACCCCGATTGCCAACGCTGGTGGGATAGTGTGGACGGTGTGATGCGCGCCTGGTCGGGCCGCGATCTCACGGGCGAGTGGCCCCACCCCCTGGCCGAAGAGCTGATCAAGTACATGGACGAGGCCGGGGTCGACGTCTGCTTCGCCCTGCGCGAAGGCATGATGGACATCAGCGGCCACACCGTCGCCTTCTCGACCAACCAGTTCATGCTCAACCAGATCGCGCCCTACCCGGATCGCATGTACCTCGAGGCCATGGTCGGCCCGATCCTGCGCCGGGGCATGAAGCACGCGCTCTGGGAGCTCGAGTACCTCGTCAAGGAGTGCAACGCGAAGCTCTGCAAGGTGTATCAGCCCGAGGACGACGGCCCCCTCGACGATCGTCGCATGTGGCCCTTCTACGAGAAGGCCTGCGAGCTCGATATCGCGCTCACGATCCACACCGGCATGTCGTACGTCGTGCCCCAGCCGAACTTCCACACCCACCCGAACACCCTCGATCGCGTACTCCTCGACTTCCCCGAGCTCAAGATCATCGCCTATCACATGGCGTGGCCTCACACCGAGGAGCTGATCGGCCTCGCGGGCAAGCACAAGAACCTCTACTGCAGCCTGTCGGGCATCGTGGGCTGGTTCGAGCGCTCGCCCTATCGCGGCTACCACACGATCGGCACGGCGCTCCAGTGGATGGACCCGGGCAAGCTCGTGATGGGCCTCGACCTGCCCTTCGACGACACCAAGCGCATCGTGGATTGGGTCCGCAACCTCCAGATCCCGGAAGAGCTGCAGAAGAACTACGGCTACCCGGAGATCACTGACGAAATGCGGGCCGGCTTCCTGGGCAAGAACCTGGCGGGCCTCGCCAAGATCGAACCGACCAAGCGAGTCTGATCCCGTCCGCGGTCCTCGAGCACGTCGAGCAGCGGACGACAAGCTCGGCCCGTGGCCCGCGAGGCACGCTGAACGAGATCTCGAACCCGGGCGTGGCACCCGCATGCGAGTGTGGGCCCCGCTTCTCTGGAGCCTCCTGGAGCAATCGTGGCAACTTCCGAAAAAGACCAGGCCTGCATCATCGGAATCGGCGAGACCGACTATTGCCGAAAGCCCGGCTCGGGCATGACCGCGCTCGGAATCCAGCTCAAGGCCGCCAGCGCTGCGATCGAGGACGCCGGGCTCCGGGGCCGGGACATCGACGGCATCATGCCCTTCCCGAACCTGGGCCACGCCGAAGGCTTCGCCGCCAACCTCGGCTGCGAGAACCTGCGCTACGCCTCGATCATCCACA
>CBDUYG010000569.1:0-3116 GCA_965371385.1 uncultured Myxococcales bacterium
ACGCGGGTGCCGCGGTCGGGGCAGCCCGGCTCGCCCATCAGCAGGGTGGGCTGGAGCTGGAAATAGCCGCCTGCCAGGTGGATGGGGTTCATCGGGCTCGGGATCAGGGATTGGTGGGAGTGCCCACCCTTGAATTGAAAGGGCTCCCAGGCGTGGTAGACGACCACCTGGCCTGGGCGCAGCGAGGGTGTCACCTTGGCCTGGACCTGGAAGCTGCCGACATCGTTGTGGACGCGAACGTCTTCCCCGTCCCGGATCCCGCGCGCCTCGGCGTCCTCGACGCCGATGGAGATCGTCGGCTCGCCCCGCTGGATGTTGAGTAGCGTTTTGCTGTCCCGCCACGAGGCGTGGATCGAATGACGCGCGTGTCCTCCCGTCAGCTTCAGCGGGTAGTCACCCCCGATCTTCGGGTTGTCCTTGTGGATCGGGAGCGCCTCTCCCAGCTCGATGAAGAAGGGGTGATCGATGAAGAACTGCATCCGGCGGGTGAGAGTCGGCCACGGCTGCTTCTTCTGGACTTGCCAGGTATTGGCGGTGATGGTCTCACCCGGCTCGATATCGGTGGCGTGATTGATCTGGGAGGGGCTCATTCCGACTCCCGTATAGCGCGCGTAGCCCTTCTCCTTGAGTTCCTTCCACCCGACTCCGCCGAGGTTGGTCGTGAGGCTCAGCATCTCGTCGAGGAACTCCTCCGTGTTGTCCTCGTTGAAGCGCCCCTGGAAGGTGAAGTCGTCGTAGACCTGATCAAGGCGTCGCTTCTCGCCGGCGCGATCCGCGAACCCTGTGATCCCGCGCTCGATCGCGCGCTGCTGAAGTGTCTTCAGGAAGAGGCAGTGGAACTCCCAATCGGGCTTCGACTCGCCGAGGGGCTCGACCGCGCGGGAGGTGATGTGGGCGAAGGGCGTGATGGGTGAGCCCCAGGTGATGTCGTCCTTCTCGTACCAGCCGGCGGCGGGAAAGACATAGTCGCTGTAGCGGGCGGTATTGCTCATGCGCCAGTCGACCGTGACGAGGAGGTCGAGGGTCGGAAGGAAGTTCTCGATCATCTTCGGAAAGCCCCGCACCCGGCGCAGCAGGTTTCCTCCGACCTCGAAGAGCACGCGAGTCGGCGTCTGGGGGACGATCTGCCAGCCCTTCGCTACGGCTTCGTCGAAGTACTCCTTGAAATCTCGTGGTATCGATGGGTCCCAGCGCCGGGCGCTGCCGTAGAGATCCTCGAGCCCTCCGTACATGTAGAGCCAGAGAGGAGTCGCGAGGAAGGCTCCCTTCATGTACTCGAGGCGGGCGAGGGTCGTGATCATCATCTCTTCGGAGTATCCGTCCCACTTCATCTTCGCCATCGCGGGAACGGCTTTCAGACCCAGGGCCGCGAGCCCCAGCTTGGGGGGCAGCTTGCCGCTCGCCACGGCGAGGGCATCGGGGCCCGCGATCGAGAGGTAGGGGAAGGCAGCGATGCCGGCGCCCTTCTTGCCAATCTGCCCCGCCATCGCGAACGCGAGGATCATGCCCCGCTCCATCTCCATGCCGTGGTAGTACTTCGAGAAGTTCGTCTGGGTAATGGCGCTCGCGGCCTTCGCCTTCGCGAGAGCGCGAGCCAGCTCGCGAATCTGCGATGGGCGGCTGCCCGTGATCCGGGCCGCCTTCTCGGGGGTGTAGTCCGCCAGGTGCCTGCGCAGGTTGGCGAAGACGGGCGTGACCTTGACGTCGCCGGTCAGGGTCCGGGCGGAGAACGCGCCGTCGAGCTCGGGATCGATTCCGTCGAGAGCGAGGCTCGAGCGGGGTGCGGGGACGATCTGCTTCGTTGCGCGGTCGAAGACGTAGAACGCATCTTCCCGCCCCCCTTCCTTCACGTCACTCTCGCGCAGGAAGAGCCCCGTATCCTGGCGAACGAGGAAGGGGAGGTCGGTCTGCTCGACCACGAAGTGCCGATCGAAGATCTCCTCCTCCATCATCACCTGGGCGAGGGCCAGCCCGAAGGCAGCGTCGGTCCCGACGCCCACGGAGATCCACTCGTCGGCGTGAATGCACGAGGAGTTGTAGTCCGGCGTGATGGTGATGACCCGGGCGCCGTTGTAACGGGCCTCGTAGATGAAGTGGGCGTTTGGGATGTGGGTGTAGTTGGGGTTGCCGCCCCAGATCAGGATCAGGTCCGAGTAGAAGAGATCGTCGAACGAGCCCGTGTAACAGATCTTGCCCGTGGTCGTGGTGGCGCCGGGATAGTGGTCGCCGATCTCGGTGTTGGTCTCGAGCATCGGTGTGTCGAGGATGCCGACCGTTCGGGTGAGCCCCAGGCCGTGACAGCCGTTGGTGACGGCGCTCCCCATGTCCCAGATCACCGAGCCCGGCCCGGACGCTTCGTCGATCATGGCGTCGATCACCTTGTCCGCGACATCGCGCAGGCCCTCCTCCCAGGTGATTCGCTGCCACTCTCCATCGCCCCGCTCGCCGACGCGCTTCATCGGGTAGAGGAGGCGCGAGGCGTCGTGCATGCGCTCGCTGTAGCAGGCTCCCTTCTGGCAGCCGCGGGGATTGAAGTCCGGCACGTCCTCGTTGGTCTGGGGATAGTCGGCGACTTGCTCCTCCCGCCACACCACGCCGTCCTTCACGAAGACGTTCCACGCGCAGCCGCGCTGATAGGCACAGTTCACGTAGTGGGTGCTCTTGGCGATGCGGTCCCACTTCCAGTTCGCGTGGTAGACGTCCTTCCAGCTGTCATAGGAAGGAATGGGGTGCGGGGTGAGGCTCGTGCCGGCGGTGCCGGTCCCGGCGGGCGACTCGGAGCCGCAGCGTCGCAGGGTCGTGAGAGAGAGCGCGACGACTCCGCCTGCGGCCCCCCAAAGAAAGCCGCGGCGGCTGATCCGGCCCCGGTTCCGTGAGGGGCCTGGATCGGGCTCCCCGTTGCCTCCTTCGAGGCCCTCGCCATCGGTCGCCATGTTCGCTTCGCCTTTCCCGGTCAACTCGAGATTCCCTGGATTTCAGATGAGCCGAAGCCGGCTAGCCGAGGTAAGAGCAAACTCGATGCCACCGGGGCTTCGCGACCGGACCGGATCAAGAGAAAGGAGCCGAGCGGATTCGGGGAGGTACGGATACGGGGCTTGCTGCTGCAGCGATCCGGT
>CBDUYG010000570.1:0-3106 GCA_965371385.1 uncultured Myxococcales bacterium
GGAGAGATGTTCCCGGGAGCCTGCACACCCCTCTCGTACTCGTTCACCGCCAGGGGGGTCGACGTCGGAATGCAGATGATGCACCGGCGCGTGGGCATCCAGTCTGGGATCCATCCCTACATGAAGACGGTGTCGATGTTCTACGGACATCTCTTCCTGAACCTCACCGCCGTAGCGGACACCACCACCCAGGCTCTCGGGTCGAGCAGCGACCAGATGTGCCTCTCCCTCTGCGGTCGCCGCATCAGCGAGCCCGAGATCAAGCTGAAGCCGGCGCCGCCACTGACCCGGCGTATTTCGAATGGCCTGCGCTATGTCCGCTACCTCCTCGGTCAGCGAGGCGCACGCCGCGGCATGCGGGACCTCGTGGCGTCCCTCGACCTCACTGCCGCCACGGGCTCGGCACTCGATCAGTGGCGGGTGATCGACGCGAAGTTCGATGCCATTTTCCGCGCGATGGACTTTCACTTGATTTCGTCGGCAGGGGCGGGCGCCCTCAACCCGACGCTCCTGGGCATCCTCGCCAGGGGAGAGGACCCGAGCGATCGGCATCACGCAGAGGTCGCGGCTCTGCTCGCGGGCGCCGAGAACGTCGAGAGCGCCGACATCGCGGCCGGGGCCGTGCGCATTCTCGACGAGGTGATACGCCAGGGCGCCGCCGCCCCGGTCTTCGCGAAAGCGAGCCCGGACGACGCGCTGGCGTGGCTCGAAGGGGAGGCCTCGGGGAGCGCGGGGCAGGAGTATCGCCGCTACCTCGAGCGTCACGGTCACCGCGCAATCAAGGAGCTCGAGCTGCGTCAGCCCGAGTGGCGCGAGGATCCCCTTCCGCTCCTGGCCTCGCTCCAGGCGTCGACGCGGGCACGCCTCGTGGGCCGAGACTCCGCCGCGGCCGAGAGCGTCGAGCGCCAGGCTCCGGTCGATGCGCTACGAGGTCACGGCCGAGTGGTTCGCTGGCTCACGAAGCTCGCACGCCAGACGGTGCGATCGCGCGAGGAGACGAAGTCCGGCCTCGTCAAGCTGACGACGGTCTTCAAGGTCGCGTACCGCGAGCTGGGGCGTCGAGCGACCGCCGAGGGGTTGCTCCCGGACCCGGACGCGGTCTTCTTCCTCACGCAGGAGGAGCTCGGCAGGCTCGTCGCCGGCGCGGAGCCCGAGCTGGCCGAGACCGCGGTCGTGCGCCGCGAGATTCTTCCGCTCCAGGATGCGCTGCAGTTTCCGGATGTCTTTGCGGGCGAGCCCGAGCCCCTCGACCCCGAGCTCTCGGGCGATCCCGCAGACAAGATCGTGACGGGAAACCCGGTGAGCCGCGGCAAGGTGACCGGGATCGCTCGGGTGGTTCGCACCCCCGAAGAAGCCGAGGCGCTCTGCCAGGGCGAGATCCTCGTCGCGCCGATTACCGACGTCGGCTGGACCCCCTACTTCAGCATGATTGCGGGGCTCGTCACCGACATCGGCAGCGCGGTCTCCCACGGCGCCGTAGTGGCCCGGGAGTTCGGACTCCCGGCGGTGGTCAACACCCGAATAGGAACCCAGGTCTTCGAGTCGGGGGATCGCATCACCCTCGACGCCGACATCGGCGTCGTGAGCCTGGCGGAGGAGCCCGACTGAGGCTCGATCGTGGGCTGCACCCAACCTCAGCAACCTCAGCAACCTCAGCAATTTCACTGGTTCCGGGGCGTCGTCCCGTCCTCACCCGAGTCGTCCTCTTCGGGTAGGTAACCCAAAGCGCGAAGCTGCTCGGCGAGCTCTTGCGAGACCGGCGCGGTCACGATCCCGGCTTCGTTCGCGGGGAATCGATCGGCTTCGAGGAGCGCCTCCATCTCTTCGCGAATCCGGGGCTGCTCGGCCGAACGATCCTCGCTGACCCGCTCGTCATCCTCACGGGCGATCAGCCGCAGCTTCATCGAACGGCCGTCCGGCGCCACCTCGCTGCGCTGAAGCAGGAGCCAATCGGGGCCACGAATCGCATAGACGGGAAAGAACTCGTTCTGCTCGCTGTAGGCGTAGCGCGGGCTCGACTCCTTCCCTTCGATCAGGGGAGTGAGGTCCCGCCCGTCCAGGTTCGCCGGCACGGGGAGGGAGAGCCACTCGAGGACCGTGGGCATGATGTCGATCGTGCGAACCGTCTGCTCGACGATCCGGCCGCCATATCGTCCATCGGGCCGCGCGAGGATCATCGGGATCCGGGCGTTTTCGTAGAGGGCGTCCCAGTGTCCGAAGTAATAGCCGTGTTCGCCGAGGGACTCCCCATGGTCGGCCACGACGGCGATGATCGCGCTCTCGAGGATGCCCGCGTCGTCGAGCATCGCGAAGAGCTGGGCGATGGCGTCGTCCAGATAGCGAACCTCGGCGTCGTAGAGGTCGCGCATCGTCTGGATTGCTCTCGCCGAGGGATGGGGGTCGCCGGCCATGCGACTCGTATCCGGGTTCTGGGTGCGTTCACGCAGAAGCTCCTTGCGCGTGACGGTCCGCCCCACGAATTCCATCTGATAGGACTCGGGAGGCAGATAGGGAGCATGGGGATCGAAGTAGTGAATCCAGAGGAAGGTCGCTTCGTCGCGGTGCTCTTTCAGCCACTCCTGGATGCGCGCATTGGTTTCGAGCGCGGAGCGCTCGGCCTTCTTCTTCCCGACCGAGTCGTAGACGTCGAAGCCCTGATCGAGGCCGATTTCCGGCCGCAAGGGCTTTCCGCTCACGAAGGCGGCGGTCTGGAAGCCGGCGGCGGAGAGCAGCTCGGCGAGGGTGATCTGCTCGTCGGCGAGTCGTTGTCCGGAGAGCATACGCAGCCCATGGCGCGGTGGGTTGAGGCCGGTGAGGATCGAGGCATGGCTCGGCGGCGTGACGATCGCCTGGGCGATCGCGTCATCGAAGCGGACTCCGCGCGCCGCCAGGGCATCGAGGGTCGGGGAGAGCTCGCGCGCATTGCCGTAGAGTCCGAGGCGATCGGCGCGCAGGGTATCGAGCGTGAGGAGAATCAGGTGCTGGGGCGGCTCGCCGGCCGCCCCGCCTTGCGGCGCTTCTCTCTCCGTCCCGCTACCGCATGCTGCCAACACCGAGATGAAGAGGAGCAGAAGGAGGCCCGAGCCCCAGGCATCCGGGCCGGCCC
>CBDUYG010000571.1:0-3091 GCA_965371385.1 uncultured Myxococcales bacterium
GACTTGGCACAAAGCAGCTTTCAAGCCGAGCTGAGGCTCCTGCGCCGACCCGATGTCGGCAAGTTGTTCGCCGCCTACCTGATTACCTACACGGGGACGGCGATGGCCCCGATCGCGATGGCATTTGGCGTGCTCGAGCTCACGGGCTCTACCCGCGACGCCGGCATCGTCATTGCAGCACCAACGATCGCCTCCATTGGGGTCCTGCTCGTCGGCGGCGTGCTTGCAGATCGAACCTCCAGGAAACGACTCATCGTCTTTGCCGAAGTGCTTGCGATGCTGGCCCAATTCTCGATCGCCGCGGCGTTCCTCACGGGTACGGCGTCCGTTCCGATACTGACCCTGCTGATGTTCGTGAACGGCATCGCGATGGCGCTCAACGTGCCGGCGTCGACCGGGCTGATCATCCAGATCGTCGATCGAAACGAGCTCCAGACCACCAATGCGCTGCTCGGTACGGCCCGAAATGGCGCAATCGCGGGCGGCGCCGCACTCGGCGGAATCCTGGTTGCTGCATTCGGTGCAGGGATGACGTTGATGATCGATGCGGTCTCTTTCGGCGCGTCGGCCCTGCTGGTGATGTCGCTGAAGCCCAGGCCGCAGATCCAGCCCGACAAGGCTTCCGTCGTCCAGGATCTCGCGCTTGGCTGGAGAGAGTTTAGATCCCACACCTGGTTGTGGGTCATCGTGTTGCAGTTTTCCCTGCTGGTCGCGGTTCACGAGAGCTTGTTCGGCTTGCTGGGCCCGGCGGTAGTGCGCCAGCACATGAACGGAGCGAAGGATTGGGGATTCATTGCCGCCAGCTTCGGCATCGGCACGTTGCTTGGCGGGTTGCTCAGCCTGAGGGTCATGGCCCGATATCCGATGCGACTCGCAACCCTGTGCACGTTCACGTTCTGCCTCCTCCCTCTCGCCCTCGCGGTCCCCCTTCCCGCTCTTCTCGTCGCAATTGCCGCGCTCATTCAAGGTGTCGCGGGTCAGATATTCGGGGTCCTCTGGAATACAACCCTGCAGCAGAAAATTCCGGCCCATCTGCTCTCCAGGGTCAGTGCCTACGATCATCTGGGATCGATCGCCCTCGCGCCGCTCGGCATCGTCGTGGCGGGTTTCGTCTACGAGTCCCTCGGATACCGGACAACGTTGTTGATTGCCGCCCTGACCGTCCTCCTGCCGACACTCGTCGCGATCTCGGTCAAAGATGTCCGCACGATGACGAGCACGAAATGACCGCCTCTCTGAGTCTTCCCGGGTATCGTGGGCACCTCGAGGTCCGTACCCGCGTTTCTCCTCGGCAACCTGTGTCCTGAGCTCGCTCTTTCGGCGGGATCGACACGATCACCGCCGACGGGAGACGAGGGCCCCTGACGGCCCCCATCTCTTCCGATCAGACGGGTACGTCTACTTGTCGCGAATGGACATCAGGCCGTTCTTCGTACCCACATAGGCCGTGCCATCCGGTGCGAGGGTGAGGGGATCGAGCACGTTGTTCCACTCGCTGCCGCTGCCGACCCAGATCTCGTAGACGCGCTCGCCGGTATCCCAGTCGAGCGCCCCGAAGTACCAGCCGTGGGTAGGAATTCCGTAGACGGGTGCGCCTTCCTTGACCGAGTAGGTGTAGATCAGTCCGGTCTCGGTCGAGAGCCGAGGGGTCGTCTGGGCCCGGAACTCCTGCGTGTACCAGACCAGCTCGCAGCCACTGTAGTCGTCGTTCACGTGAATGCGGGTGAGGCCCGGCTCGGTCAGAAGCGGGTTGCCGAAGGGGCCCGCGTAACCGGCATTGTTCTCGAGGACGAGATCGTTGCCATAGCCGATCGGCGAGTTCTCCGTGGCGCTGGCGCCTTCCTCGAACATCGGAAACTCGCAGATCTGCTCGCCGGTATCTCGCAGGTAGACGTTGAGGTGGATGCGTCCGGCCGCGTTGTCCGCGATGGCGATCAGATCGTCGTTCTCGCCAAAAGCCGTCGGCGTCGTGCCCGAGCCGGTCGAGAGCAGGCCGCCCTGACCACCGTCGTTCTGGTATGCCTGGCGCCACACGATGTCGATGTAGCCATCGTCATCCGCCATCAGCTTGTAGAGGGCCTCGACGGTCACGATGTAGACGCCGCCTCCCGAGTCGACGACGAGCGAGTTCTGGAGAGACTCGTTCAGCGCGATCGTCTCTACGTTGCCGGTCAGCTTATCGACATAGCCAACGACGCCGAGGCTGGTCGTAAACCAGGTTCGCCCCTCGTAATCCGTGAGGGCATCCTGGAGGTGCACGCCTTCGCCCAGAACTCCGGATAGATCGTGCGCGCTCGCCAGCCGCCAGCTCCAGCTCACCTTCTTGTTCTTGCCTTCCTTCACCACCTCCCAGGTCTCGATCCGTTGATTCGCCGGCCCGATGATGGCTCGGCCGAGGTGGTCGACATGGAAGTACCCGCCACCGGAGGAGTCGGTGAAGATCTCGTCGAAGCGGCCCTCGGTGATGGCGGCTCGCAGGGGAAGCTCCTGCTCGGCGAGCACTTCGAGGCTCTCCGGGTCCATCAGGAAGAGCCGCACCCGGGCGACTCCGATGCAGACTGTGATCACATTGCCGTCCGGATCGAAGACCACTGTTGGGCAGGTCCCCGCGAGCAGGCCGACCTTGCGCGACGAGACCTTCGTCTTGCGTCCGAGCGGACCCGGATAATTGAAGGTATCCGAGTTGTAGTTGTCGCCGTGCAACCCGTTGCGTCCCTGCTCGGCGAGGTAGGGATTGGCCGGGATCTCGATCGGGGGCAGCGGATTGGGGGTCGCCTTGGAGCCGACGAACGAGGGCAGCCCGGTCGCCTCGGCGGTGGGGGGAAACGAAGAGAGCTCGGGGTAGTCGTTCGCGTGGGCGGGGGCGGAGAGAAGGGCGACCAGAGCCATCGCACAGGCGAATGCCCTCGGAAGCCCGAACGCGACGCCACGAAAAAGCTGGGAATGTCGAGTCATTGTTCTTGATCCTTTCGAGTTCGATCGTTCGAGAGATGCAGGCAGCCGCGATCGCGCGGGGCCGGGGTGGAGCTGCCAGCGGGCTCCGAGAGCGATCGCCGGCGCCCGCAAATTCGCACGGCGCCGGGGCGGGGGC
>CBDUYG010000572.1:0-3077 GCA_965371385.1 uncultured Myxococcales bacterium
GACTCCGTGTAGGGGCCGAATTTGCTGATGTGCCGCTGGGCCACGGCGTCGTAGACGTTTCCGCTGAGGGTCAACTTGAGCTCGGTTGCGAAGCCGCGATCCTTCGTCATCCCCAGCAGGGAGAAGATCACGACGGCCCGAACCTTGAATTCCGGGTGGCCGCTATCCATGGCCGAGTAGGACATGCGCAGCAGATCGGTGGTATCGCGGCGATCCGAGAGGTCCCAATCGAAGGTTGCGGCGATCATCTCTTCGGTTTTGACCGCATAGCCGTAGCGCGTGAGCTGATCGCGAATCTCGTGGAGCGCCTCCTGCACGACGCCGTTGCTGCGCCGCACGGCGTGATCCGCCCCGTCGTCGACGAGCACGAGAATCGGGATGTCCGTTCCCTCCGCATCGAACGCTCCGGCCGGAAGCGTGAAGAGGGCGAGCAACATCGAGATCAGCATGAAGGCGCTGCAACCGCCGGCGCCGCGCACTTTCTTCGTCGTCATCATAATCGTCATCGTCATCGTCATGGCCGTCGCCGTCTGCATCTCCCATCCTCGATCCCGCACATCACCACCCATTTCGGGCTCCACCACCCCTATGCGAGGATCGGGGCCGGAGTTCGTCGTCCGTCCCCGCTCCGCGGGTCGGGAGAGGCGCCCCGGAGGATTCGCCACCACTCCCCGGCGAAGGGCCCGACTCGCGGTTCACTGGGCGCAGCGAAATCCATAGCTCTCGAGGCCATCGGTCGGATCGGTCCAGGTCCGCTCGGACACCCGGGCGCTGTGGGGCAGGCTCCCCCACGAACCGCCCCGCAGCACACGCGATCCATCGCGGGGTGTGGAGGTCCACTCCGACACATTGCCCACCATATCGAGGGCACCGGTCGGTGACATACCCTCGGGATACGAGCCCACAGGCGCCGTACTGGAGAAGCCATCGTCGTAGCTCGCCACCACCCAGCTCCAGTTCCACACCTTCTTCGCCTCGCGATCGGCAATGTTGGCGAGCCGCCGCATGGAGTCGTAACCCCTGTTGCCCCAGGGATATTTTCGGCCATCCGCGCTGCCGCGAGCGGCCTTCTCCCACTCCCATTCGGTCGGCAGACGCTTGCCCGCCCAGGCACAATAGGAGCTCGACTGGGCCCAGGTCACGCAGGTGACCGGGTGCTCCTGCTTGCCGGCCTCACCCCAGGTACAGCGCACACGGGTCTCCGGCTCCGAGCAGCGCCCGGCGTGCACGCACTTGGAGTAGGCGGCAACGGTGACCTCCGTGCGATCGATGTAGAAGGAGTCGACGTAGCGGAGTTGCCCCGGCAACTCATCATCGTCGCAGTCCTCGTCGATGCGAGTGTTGCAGCCGGATAGATACTCTCCCTCCTGGACATAGACCATGTCGTGGATGCCGCCCTTCTTCAGCACGAGCTTGGCGTGCCGGCGCTTGAGGGCGTTCATGCGCTGTTGGGCCTCGGTTCGCAGCTGCTCATCCTCGCGCGAGTAGGGGTCTTCCTCGGGATAGGCCGCGAGGAATCGCTCCCAGGCGGTGCGTTTCAGCTCCTTGGAGACGTCGCGCCGCTCGAAGGCCCGCGTGCGCTGATAGTCCTGCTTCATGCGCTGGCGCCGCAGCGTCCAGGCCCGGCGAACATCCTCCTCACTGACCGCGCTTCGCTCGAGGTCGGCAAGATCGAAGGCGCTCACGTCCGGCAAACCGACGGTCTCCTCCGGAGGCTGACCGCCGGGCACGAGGAACACGAAGTCGCCTCGATCGTAGTCGGGGTCCCGCAGCTTGCCGTAGCGCGGAGTCTGGGCGCTGGAGCTGTAGTTCGTGACGGCGGTCTCGAGGAAGAGGCTGAGCTCACTGGCAGTGAGGTAACCGTCTCGATTGGCGTCGGCGCCACGTTCGCCCCGCAGCGCACCCAGGAAGAGCGCGCGGAAGCGTCCATCGTCCGAGACCTCCTGCTCGGCATCTCCGGACGAGATGAACTGGCGCACGGGAAAAGCGGTCGCACGGGAAATCGCGGGCGGCGGACCCGCGCGCGCCCCCCCGAAGATCGTGCCCGAGAAGCAGCTGTCGAATACGGCCAGCACGTGCTTGCTCTCGGCCTCGCGAACGAGCTCGCCGAAGCGGCGCAGGGGCACGGCCTTCTTGCGAAATCCCCGGTTGTCGTTTCCGGGACGCGGTGCGTCCGCCGGGACCAGATACCCCTGGCCCTTCAAGGTATAGCCGTGTCCTGCGAACCAGACGAAGAGCCGGGCCTCTGGGTCTGCACCGCGGTCGATGAAGAAGTCCTCGAGCACCCGATCGAACTCGTCGGCAGCGAGATTGCGCTCGAGCTGCACAGAGAAGCCGCGTTCGCGCAGCTCACTCGCCACCGCTTCGGCGTCCGTCACCGCGTTCGATAGCTGGGGCCAGCCCGCTGAATAGCTGTCGATTCCGATTATCAGGGCGTGGCTCTGCCCGTAGAGCTCGAGTGTCTCCGACACCATGACACCCTTCACGTCCGTATCGCGGATCGTAACCCGCAGGCCGCGGCTGGCTGCATTGGCATGCAGAGCGATGCCCATGGACACGAGCTGGAAAGCCAGTGCAAACGCCAGGGCGATGGCGACGCGCCCGGGGCAGGGCCTCGATCGCAGCATGATCAACATCTCCGCTTCGGGGGTCCCCCCTCCGACTCCTCCTGCGCGCGAGCGGCTGGGAGAAGACGGACCCACCGGTGACCTTGCATCATATGGGAGGGAGGAGCCGATTTCTTCAACTCTTTGGCGAGAAGCCGCTGAGTCCTGCCATAGCCTGAATTGAGCCGGCCCCCCCGACGCGGGCTCCCAACGGAGACCTGGAAAATGACGAGTGACGCAGCGAAACGAACGATCGGATACGCGGGCCTCGCAGGAGTGGCCCTTCACTGGCTGTGTGAGCACCCGCAGATTGCCGATCGACTGGGCGTGCAGATGGGCGGCCCCGGCAACGATCTGTTGGCCGTGTGCCTGATCGGGATGATCCTGGTGCCGATCCTGCGGCTGCCGAGCAGTCGCATCGAGATCGAATCTCTCGATCTGACTCAGCCCGCAAAAAGCGAAGGCGGAAGC
>CBDUYG010000573.1:0-3076 GCA_965371385.1 uncultured Myxococcales bacterium
CCGGGCGATCAGCGCATGTTCGCCGACGAGTCGATCCGGGTGATGTTCGCCGACGATCTGGTTACCGGGGCCAGCGAGAACATGCAGGCCATCTTCCTGGACGCGATCCTCTTCGGGCGTCACTGGGGCTTCGAGCTCCGAGACGTCGAGGTGCCGGTGCATCTGTGGTACGGCGACGCCGACAACATCGTTCCGCTGGAGCACGGTGAACACGTGGCGAAACGGATCCCGAACGCGGTTCTGCGGGTGCGCCCCGAAGAGGGACACCTCGGCGGCCTTGGAGCATCGCACGAGATCTTCGACGCAATCCTGAAGGAATGGGAGCAGTCGGAGCCCCCGGCCGAAGCGGCGAGTCGCTAACGAGCCGTTCGAGTCCCGAACGATCGCTCATCGGGTCCGGCACATCTCGGCCATGCGGTAGAAGGCGTCCATCAGCTCCTCCATCAGGTCATGCTCGGCTTCCACGTCTTCGAGCGCTCTTCGCATGCAGATGAGCCACTGGTCGCGTTCGTCGGGACCGATCGGGTAGGGTTCGTGCGCGACCGGGATGATGACCCTGCCGAAGCGACTCGTGTAGTTCTGCGGCCCTCCCATCCATCCGATCAGGAAGACGCTCAGCTTGTCCACCATGGGGGTGAGATCCTCGGCGTGCATCGATCGAATCACGGCCGCCTCTGGGAGCGTGTCCATTCTCCGGTAGAAGTGCTCTACCAGGCGTTCGACCCCGCCGTCACCTCCGAGACGCTCATGGGGCGACCGTGTTGCCTCGGGCATGCTTCGCTTCGTCTCCATGCGTGCATCGGCTTCGCCACGTCCCGGCGGTGTGAGCATCTCTTGCGCCGGCTCGGGCAGGCGTGGCACGGGCTCAGCTCGGGGTCGCGTTCGGGTCTTCTTCCGGAATCGCGAATGAGCCTCCGCGCGCTTGCTCCTCGACGCCCTCGCGCTCGATGATGTCGCGGCCGTACGCGCTCAGCTCCGGAATTTCATCATCGGAGGGCGCGGGCATGAACTTCTTTCGCTTCAGAGCCTGCTCGATGTATGGCGCCAGCTCCGCCCGCTTCTTGCGCTCGCGTTCATCTTCGCCTTCCTTGAAGAAGGGCATCACCTTCTCCGCGAAGAGCTCGAGCGACTCGCAGATATGTTGGTGGCGATTCAGGCCTCCCTGCTGGATGAAGACGACCTGATCCACTCCGGCCTCGGCGAAGCCCTGCAGATGCTCGCGTAGCTCGTCGGGCGTTCCGATCCCGCGATTGCCGCCTTCTTCCGGCATCTTGTCGCGAGCCCGCTCGAAGGCCTCCCAGATGTTCGTTCGTCCGGGCTTGTGCACCCCGAAGAGATAGTGGTGGCCGAGCGCATAACCGAAGAAGCGAAAGCCATCCATGCCCCTTCGTCTGGCTTCCTCGGCATCTTCGTGGCAGGAGAAGCCGGTGACCATCGCGATGTTCGCATTGACGGAATGACCGATCGGGACGCACTCGTTCTTGATGATGTCGTAGTACTCGCCGACCCATTTGCCGGCTTCGCTGGGGTCGATGAACGCGAAGGTGAGCGCGCCCATTCCGTTTCGCGCGGCCTCGTGAATCGTCTCGCGATTCGAGCATGCGAGCCAGAGCGGCGGGTGCGGACGCTGAGCCGGCTTGGGTACGACGTTGCGGCAGGGCATCGAGAAGTACTTGCCCTGATGACCGGGATAGGGATCCATGACGAGCATGTTCGTCACCTGCTCGGTCGCCTCGCGCCACATCTCGCGCTTGGTCTCGGCCGTCCACTCGATATTGAAGCCCTCGAGCTCCGCCCGCGACGCCGACTCCCCGGTGCCGAACTCGACGCGGCCATTGGAGACGAGGTCGAGTGTTGCGATTCGCTCGGCAATACGCGCCGGATGGTTGTAGCCGGGAAGCATCAGCACGATCCCGTGTCCCAGCCGGATCCGGCTGGTGCGTTGCGAGCACGCGGCCAGGAAGACCTCGGGTGCCGAGGAGTGGGAGTACTCGTCGAGAAAGTGATGCTCGACCTCCCACGCGTAGTCGATGCCGAGTCGGTCCGCGAGCTCGACCTGGTCGAGGGCCTCCTGGAAGAGCCTCTGCTCGGAGCCTTCGCTCCAGGGGCGTGGGAGTTGGTGTTCGTAGAAGATTCCGAATTTCATTCCTGGGACATCCTTGCTGCGGGGATTGCTCGCAGACTCGCGGCTGGGCGAACAACGCGCCGCGCTTGCTCGAGGTTCAGTTTCGTAGAACGCACCCTGATCCGCAATCCGAATACCGGCCTCCGGGTATCCCGTCCTGGGATGAGGCGAAACGACCCGCTAGCTGGAGCCGGTCGCCGAGAGTCGGTCCCCGCCTGCTTCCAGCTCCGCCATAGCCCGCCGGCCCAGGGAGGAACTCGGGCCGCACGAGATCGTCGCAGTGGTCCGGAACGGCTGGGAGCGGGTGGACGTCTTGCGTCGGGCGGCGGGCTGACGACGACGGATCTCGGGGAGACCGCGCCCGAGGTCGTGGATCGGGGCCGGATCCGGCATTCTCTCGCCATGAGCCAGGCGTCGATCGACCACGAGATCGAGTTCTCGGGACACGGCCGCACGACGGTTCGGGATATTCCCGGTCCGCCCGACGCGAACGCGGTCATGCTCCTGCACGGTTTGGGGGTGACGGCCCGATTGAATTGGGGGCCGAGCTTCCGGCCGCTATCCGAGCATTTTCGAGTCCTCGGGATCGATCACCGGGGGCACGGGAGAGGCCTGCGAACCCGTCGTTTCCGGCTCGAAGAGTGCGCCGATGATGTGGCTCGAGCCGCGCGCGTGCGCGGCGTCCCGCGCTTCATCGCCGTTGGATACTCGATGGGAGGCCCGATTGCCTCGCTCACCTGGCGTCGGCATCGAGACCAGGTGGCGGGGCTCGTTCTCTGCGCCACGGCGCGTCACTTCATGTCGAGGCGAATCGCCCGGGCGGCTCGGCTGGGTCTGCCTCTGGCCGCCGGCTTGGCTCGGCTGGCTCCCTCGTTCGCGCACGAGAGCCTGCTTCAGAGAATGCTCGCTCGGATCGAACATCCTGAGCTGCGAGAGCGTGTCTACAATGAG
>CBDUYG010000574.1:0-3074 GCA_965371385.1 uncultured Myxococcales bacterium
GGCAAGAGCGGCTGAGCGGAACCGGATGGGCGGGGGCAATGCCCCTGCTCGATTGAAATGCTCGGGTCGAAAGACTGCGGCATGAACCAGAGGCGGCTGCGGCGATACGGCAGCAAAGGAGAGTACGGTGGTGGAATTCAACGAAGGAAACGTGGACTGCAACTTCGTCGACCTGAAGAACTGGAACGACTCGCTCTACGGGCGCTTCCAATGGCTGCGCGAGAACGAGCCGGTCTACTGGTCGGAGCAGACTGAGCTCTGGATGATCACGGACTTCGAGAACTGCTCTGCGGTTTCGAAGGATCAGAGCCTCTTCACCTCGGAGCAGGGTGTACGCCCCAAGGAGGACACGATCATCGGCCTGATCGACGAGGGCGAGCCGCGTCACGGAAGCCTTCGCAAGATGATCAACAAGGGCTTCACTCCGCGCATGGTGAAGCGGCTCGAGGTGCAATTTCGCGCGATTACGAAGCAGGCGATCGACGAGGTCTCGAAAGGGAGCGAAGCCGATTTCGTGGAGTCGATCGCGGTTCCCCTTCCGATCCGTCTCATCGCCGCCATGATGGGAATCCGGGACGAGGATCGGGATCAGTTCCACCGCTGGTCGGACGATCTGATCGCCAGCGACGGCAACCACGACAATCCCGAGATCATGGCGAAATCGACCCTGGCCTTCGTCGAGTATTCCCGCTACGTGACGGAGATCATCGAAGAGCGACGGCGCAGTCCCAAGGACGATCTCATCAGCATTCTCGTCGGGGCGAAGGACGACGGCCTGCTCGACAAGCAGTTCGGGGGAGATCGCCGCACGGCGGGCCAGGACGCGGAGTATCTCGAGATGGCGAACGACGAGCTCCTCATCCTGCTCGTCGTGTTGATGGTCGCGGGCAACGAGACGACCCGGAACGCGATCTCGGGCGGCATGGAGCTCTTGATTCGCAACCCGGACGAGCGCCGGAAGCTCCTCGATGATCCCTCCCTGATCCCGGCCGCCTGTGAGGAGATGGTCCGCCTGGTCTCCCCGGTTCGCACGTTCTCGCGTACGGTGGTCGAGGATTGCGAGCTCAACGGAAAGCGGCTTCGCAAGGGCCAGGAGGTCTGTATCGTCTATCCCTCGGCGAATCGGGATGCGAAGGTTTTCGACGATCCCGAGGAGTTCCGGATCGAGCGAAATCCGGTACACCTGGGTTTCGGAGCGGGAAGCCACTTCTGCCTCGGCGCAAATCTGGCCAGGATGGAGATGAGGGTGGCGTTCGAGGAGCTGCTGCGGCGGCTGCCCGACATGGAGTTCTCGCGCGGCGGTCCGGAGTTTCGGCCTTCGACCCTGGTTCGCTCCTGTACGCACATGTGGGTCCGGTACACACCCGAATCAGTCTGAAGGAGAGGCAGCGGGCCGCACTTTGCCGGTAGCCTGCGCATCGACGGTTCATCCGAGGAAGCGCCGGGGTGCAGACAAGTGTCGGGAAATGCCCTCAGAAGGGGAGTCGCAAAAGTCTCGTTCTGCTCGTTTCTTTTCGACGTTCCGTCCGCTTCTGTCGCACCTGGGCTGTAGGATTCAAGCTGACGGTCTCCTGCTGGTGCTGCGCTCCCCCTGAACATGCGAGGACGGCCCCGGTCGTTCGAACCCGATGATTCCTGTTCGTGCACGTTTGGGTGAGAAACCGGGTCGATCGCCGATCGCCTGGCCAGGCAGTTGGCTGCAGCCCTGTGGTATCCCAGCACAGGGCTGGAGGCGGAGCCCGATGGCCGCGAAGGGATCAGACGCCGAGGGGCACAGCGATCTCAGGAGACCGTCATCCGCCACCCTCTCGCTCGGCGCGAATTCTCGAAATCACGAGTGCAACTCGATCATCGATCGGACGCAGTCAGCCACACGAGACAGCCGCTCTGCTCGAGAATCGAGTCGAGCTCCGCGTTTCCCGCTACCGCCGCATAGCGTTCGCGCAGCTTCTGGAGCGACCTGGCGTGGTACTTCTGGGGCTTCTGCTGCCAGGGCCGGCCCGCCAGCTCGACCTCGAACTCCTCGCCACCGGTGGCGATTGCTCGGGCATTCGCGTCGGACCAGGGCAGGAAGAGCTGCGCGATCGGCCCTGCGATGATCGGAAGCAACGTGGGTTCGAGGGCCTGCCAGCTCTCGACCTCGCCCTCTAGCTTGGGGTCGAGCATGCGCTCGATCCACCCGACGACGTTGGGGCCCCGCTCTCGTAGGATCGAGCCGGCGGTCGGATCCGTCCAGGCTTCGTAGATCTGACCCCAGAGCCCGAAGTCGCCGAAGACGGGTCTCGCGCCGAAGAGATAGGGACGCGAGGCCAGATGTGCATCGAGCTGATCGATCGCCTCGACGAAGCTGCTTTCGATCTGCCCTGCGGTCTTCGCACTGGAACCCACGAACCAGACCCGATCGACCATCCGGGCCTTGATTCCCTGGGCGACTCCGGCTCGCGCTTCATCATCGAGGTCGGGCATCATGTCCCGGGCGATGCGGTCCGCGCCCGAGTCCTGATCCGCGGGTCGCGCCCAGCGATAATGGAACATCCACTTGTTTCCCCACTCGTCTCCGAACTCTTCGATCAGAGCCGACAGAAACGCAAGCACGGGATCCGCGGGATGAATCGGGGGCTCGGGGTGTACCGCCTCGATCTTCTCGATGATCGGAGTGGAGTCCTGGAGCGCCTCGCCCTCCGGCGTCACGACGAGGGGAATGAGGGGAAGCTTGGCGAGCTTCTGGAACTCTTCTTGATTCTTGGTACTGCGAATGATCCACTCGTGAGGGATTCCCTTGTAGCGAAAGTACGAGCGCACCTTCATCGAGTAGGGGGAGATCTCACTGCCGAATATGCGATAGGTCATGGTGGTGGTCCTTTTGTTGGAGCCCAAGCATAGATCGAATTCGGCGACGGGGAACGGGGATCGCGAGGGCGGCTTTCCTTTCTCCCGAGATGGCACTCGTGTACCGTGGCGAGCATGAACTATCACCCGAGCGTGGGGCTTCGCGTGCTGGAGAAGGGATGGGCTCCGGGGCCCGCCTATCTGTTGCGACGCCGCCGGGTCCTCGAGCTCTTGCGCGACGAGCC